>CAYSEV010000020.1:0-22053 GCA_964430295.1 uncultured Gammaproteobacteria bacterium | reverse complement strand
CCTCGGACAATACTTTGCGAGTAAATTTACGAATCATTGAATCTGATGAATCACCCGGTTGCGCTTTGACAAATACCATAAAAACAAACACCTCCGATCAAACGGAATAATCCAATAAACGAATAAGCAAATAAGCAATAAACGAATACCAGACAGAAGAATTATATCACAATTTATAACGAGCGATCTACATCAATTGACCCCATGATATGGACATGTGCATGAGGGACAAACTGAGCACCTTTTCCATTATGGACTATACGAAATTGCTTTATGTTTTGGGTTTTTAGGACATTTCTGACGCTATCCATATACGATGCGTACAGCTTGTCTCCCATATCCGTTATATCTGTATGGTGTTCTTTTGAAATCACAAGCAGATGAACGGGTGCTGCGGGGTGAATATCGTGAATAACGATCACCGTATCATCTTCCATGACCTTTTTTGATGGAATATCGCCGGTTATGATTTTACAGAATATACAGTCCATACTCATAGATTCCCGCCTCAAGCGGGAATGACACTTGAAAACTATTTACATACATCAACTATCAGATCAATAATCTGTTGCAATGTCTTTTGTGTCGGACGCATGTCCGGATTTTTTGAGCTCCCATTTAATACCATATGGTGGCTGGCATGCAAAAACCATGTTGCATCAGGTTCCTCCGCCTTCAGACGATCATATACGGGCTCCAGATCTATTGTTGGATCAGGAAATGATTTTACTCTCAAATAGCTTTTTTTAGGGTCTTTTCGGACCGCGACCTTATATCCTGATTTTTGGGCCAGACGGACAACTTCATCATTTGGTGTTTCAAAGCCTATGCCTTTACCCCATTTTGTTGTAAATTCTACTCCTTTTTCTTTGAGTTCTTTTTCCGCCCAAATTTTATTTTGAAACGACTTGTACACACCATCAAGCATATCCATACCCATTTCGACGATTTTAATCGGATTGTCCGGATACAATAGACGCCAACCGTCTATAGCAGCTACCATACCAAAATCCCAAAAATCTGCTGTCGGATTCGGATAAAACACTTCTCTAAAATGATCAATATCATTTACCAGCGTTATGAGACGTTCTAATGCGGCATCTGCACCTCTATGAATCTTCAGCTCCTGATAGACACGAGTCGCAGCACAAATATCTTCATTTGTCTGGTGATGATCAAATTTACCAAATCCAGTATCGACATGAATAATTTCAGGATTATCATCAGGTGGTAGTTTCCCCAACGTTGTCCCGGCCGGAACGAACGCATATGCAGCTTCTTCCCATCCGGGTAAAAATGTTTTTACTAGCCACACACTGGTGATAGCATCACAATCCGGACCGATATGGGTAACTATAGTTTTCATGTATTAATATGCCTGTGCGAATAGCCACAGATGTGTTGCGGGATTTTTACAGCACACGCATACACCATGCTGTGTCTCTGCATCCAAGGGAAGACACCTGGTTGTTGCTTTGGTTTCTTCTTTAATCTTTTTTTCACATTCGTCTCCCTCACACCAGAATGCTTTGATGAATCCGCGGGTTGTACGCATGATGTTTTTAAATTCATCATAATTTTCAGCTGTTCTTGTATTTTCATCTCGGAATGCCTTTGCTTTAGCAAATAGTGATGTTTGAATGTCTTTTATGATTTTTTCAACTGTTACAAGCATATTTTCACGTTTTACTGTTACCTTTTCTCCTGTATCTCTGCGTGCAATTGTGACAGTCCTATCTGCAAATTCTTTTTGCCCGACTTCAAAGCGAACCGGAACACCTTTAACTTCCCATTCGTTAAACCGTCTGCCTACTGATGGTTCTTCCCGTATATCAAACTTACTTCTGATGCCACCATTGTCGAGCGCTTCTTTAATTTCTCCACAATATGCGTTTAACACGTCTGCATTGCCGTCTTTTTTATGAATCGGCATTATGACGACTTGAATTGAAGCTATTTTAGGAGGCAAAACCAATCCATTATCGTCTCCATGTGTAAGTACAAGCGCTCCAATAGAACGGGTGGTAATAGCCCATGAAGTTTGCCATACATATGATTCTTTGCCTTCCCTATCCTGGAATTTAATATCAAATGGCACAGAAAAATTTTGTCCCAAATTATGTGAGGTTGCCCCCTGTAGGGCTTTGCCGTCAGGCATCAGAAGCTCAACGGTATACGTATCTTTGGCACCTGCAAATTTTTCTGATGCACTTTTGGTACCGATGATAACGGGAATACCATAATAATCCTCGTATATAGCCTTATACCATTCAAGAGTTTTATGAATCAATGATACCGCTTCTTTTTCAGTTTCATGAGCGGTATGTCCTTCATGCCAGAGAAATTCCAGCGTACGCATAAACAAATACGTGCGCTTTTCCCAACGGATCACGTTGTTCCACTGGTTAATAAGGAGTGGCAAATCGCGCCAGCTATGTACCCATTTTTTATACATCTCGTACATAATGGTTTCACTGGTCGGTCGGACTACCAGCGGATCTTTCAGTGTTTCACCGCCTCCAATCGTAACGATGGCAAGCTCCGGAGAAAACCCTTTAACGTGTTCTTTTTCTTTTTCCAGTAACGAATGTGGAATAAACATCGGAAAATATGCATTTTGTATGCCTTCCCGTTTCATGAATACATTCATGATTTCCTGCACATGTTCCCAAACAGCATACCCATATGGGCGAATAACCATGGTACCTTTTACCGGTCCGTAATCCGCAAGCTCTGCTTTCAGAATAACGTCAGTATACCAATCCGGAAGATTTTCTGATTTTTTCTTGAGTTCTTTTTTATTAAATTGTTGATTCATAGTATGTATATTGATACTGATATATATGTGTCATTATATCATTCCCATTCACTCATGTATGTGATATTACCCCGTTTTAATTACTATTTCCTCCATTTCCATTATTATTACCGTTGTTATCTCCATGATCATTATTTTTATTATCATTACCGGAATTTCCGTTCTCACTTGGACCAGACATTGCAGAAAATGAATTCGGAGATGCTGCCGCCTGTGTCGGACTGACAGTATCGATTGGAGGCGTTTCGACTGGAGTTACTGTCGGTATAGGTGTAGCTGTTGCAACCGCTACAGTGGGTATAGGAGTTGTATCCGCTACTTGCTGTGCGGCTTGTTGCTGTACCTGCTGCATAATCTGTGATATCTGGTTTTGTGTCTGGTCAATTTGCTGAATAACCTGCGTCACATGTGTAACCTGCGTTACTTCATTGACTTGTGTAACATAATTTACTTTTGTCACTTCACGTACAACCACCATTTCCCTCTGTTTTACAGGGTTCACATTATTTATCTGACGTGTAGGAATGGGAATATTATGCGCTGTGCTGATAATTTGTTTTTGCTGTTCTAGCTGATGAGATGCATTTTGAAGCGCGGCTAGGTATTTTGCTTTCAATTCTTCTTTGGCTGACCCATCAGGAGTTTCTGCAAGTGCTATTTTTGCATCTTCCATTTGTTTTCGAAAGTACTCCAGTCCATCAGCAGACTCACTTTGTACCAGCATTTGTGTGGCATCGGCAAGCCGTTTATCTGCATACGCAACCTGCAATTCACTTTTACCCCCTTTTGAAGGAGTGAGTGCAACAAGAGCATCTTCTGCCAGTAGTTTAACTTTATACAGTCGGCTTCCTGGTAGGCTATTCCATGATGCGACAACTAAACTACTGGGGACAACAAATAGAAAAATAAGTATCCATAGAAGATTATCCCACCAATGTTCCTGCTTCATATACGTAAGCGTATGTCATTGTTAGACCAACGTCAATGTATGAAATAATACAAGTTGAACCTATTTATTAGCCGCCTCTGGCGAGACGCATAATGTCATTTATAGAAATAAGCACGACAAGTATAAGCAGGACTACCATACCAATCTGATGGGTAGTTTGTTCGAATTTTGTATTAACTTTTTTACCTGTGATTTTTTCGATGATAATAAATAGCAACCTTCCCCCATCAAGGGCAGGGATAGGCAATACATTTAACACGGCAAGGTTCAGAGACAATATACTCATAAATTCCAGCACTGCTTTCCAACCAAATTTCACAGCTTGTCCCGTAACCTGAGCGATACCGATCGGCCCTGCCACATCACTGCCGACAGGCTTTCGCGTAATAAGTTTTCCAACAGTGTCAGCAAGTCCTGTAAACATTTCTCCTGCCCGCTTTATATTTATCTTTACCGCTTCAAACGGAGCTTGTGATAATGGATATTTGTGTAACTCTAAATCAGACACTGCCACACCCATCGGACCTTCCCCTTTGGGGACAACAACCCGAGGAACAAGCGATGTAGTAAATGAATATGACGTTCTAAGGACATGCAATGTGATCTTCTCTCCTTTATGCGTGTTGGTAAACGTAATCAGATCATTTGGTTTTTTTAGAGTCACAGATACATTCGGATTTGATTCCAGTGTGGCTTTTTCTATCACATCGTCTTTTTTAAGACCTGCGAAATCCGCAGGGCTACCACTGACAACTTTTTCAACATGAACCTTTCCTGACGGTTCAAATACTCCCTGACCTAACAAAAATGTGGTAATTGCAACTGCAAGCAGGAAGTTCATAGTAACTCCTGCAAGAAGTATGGCTGCACGTTCTTTTTTACTTCGTGCCCAAAAGTATGTTTCCCTGTGCTTAACTGTCCCCGGATGTTCTATATTTGCTTCGTCTTCACCTGCCAGTTTCACAAACCCTCCAATTGGGAGCCAATTTATTGAATAGATTGTTTTACCAACCTGTTTTCCCCAAATACGCGGTGGCAGTCCAAAGCCGAATTCTTCTACATGTACACCCACCCATCGGGCAACGGTATAATGTCCTAGTTCATGGATAAATACAAGAAGGCTTAAAATAACGATAAAAACAAAGGCAGTAAGTAACATATTTTCTCTTTGTCATTCCCGTGAAAACGGGAATCTATTTTTAATAATGTTTCCGGATCCCCGCCTGCGCGGGGATGACAACGCTTCGCGTTAAACTTGCATTAATTCCGCTTCTTTTTTTGCTCCGAATCCGTCTATTTCCGCAATCATCTCATCTGTGAGTTTTTGCACCATCTTATCTCCATAATCCTTTTGATCTTCCGTAATTGTTTTCTCATCGAGGGCTTTTTTGATATGTTTCATAGCATCATGACGAATCTGTCGAATCATGACTCTCCCTGATTCAAGCTTTGCCTTGGCAAGTTTTATGTATTCCTGTCGTCGTTCTGTTGAAAGAGATGGAATACTTATTCTTATAACTTCCCCATCTATAACCGGAGTCAGACCGCTATTTGCCTCAAGTATGCCTTTTTCTATTTCACTTATTGTGGATGGATCATACGGAGCAATAACGATGGTTTTTGCATCCATTGTCGTAATCGTTGCCATTTCAAGAATACGCATTTTCTGTGTGCCGCCATATGCGGCTACCGGGATATTTTCCACCAGCGCAGGAGTTGCGCGTCCTGAACGGATAGAACTTAAATCCATCATAGTCACTTCGATGGCTTTTTTCATATGCTCACGGGTATTGGAAAGAATTGTGTCTACCATAATATACGTATACTACACAAAATTGATCGCAGAGATCAAGAAGATATTCAGAAGTTCTAAGTTCTGAGTTCTAAGTTATAAGTACTGAGTTCTGAGTTTTCCTTACAAACGTAATACGGTATAAACTTCGTACTCAATCGCATTATTTCTCTCCGAGTGCCATGCGATGGAATCTGGCAAGGGTGATATTTTCCCCTAGCTTTCCGATTGTGGCTTTGATAAGACCCTCTATCGTGAGTTTAGGATCACGAATATATGCACTTTCAAGAAGTCCTTTGACGTCTTTTGGATTCATGGCTGCTACCTGAAGAGCAATTTCATGACAAAGGTGTCTATAATCATCTGTTCTTGCAACGAAATCTGTCTCACAGCGCATTTCGACGAGTACACCCACCTTGTCTCCGTGAATATATGAAGCAATAAGGCCTGATCCTGTTTCACGATCTGCTTTTTTTGCAGCTTTTTCTATACCTCGTTCTGCTATAAGTTTTTTTGCCTTTTCAAAATCCCCATTTGCATCTTCAAGCGCCTGACGGCAATCAGATACACCTGCACTGGTAAGTTCACGAAGCTTTTTAAGATCATTAATATTTATTGCCATATAAACTCCTTTTTTAAACGCTTTATATCCAAACCCTCATGTTGAATCAACACATATATCGATATGTGTTTTAGGGTATCCGTTATTTCTTAACAGATTTGGCACCCTTTTCTACCGGTGCAGATTTTGCTGCCGGTTGTTTTGCAGCTTTTTCTGCAGCCAGTCTCTTTTCTTCTGATTCAACTGTCATTTTGGCAGCAGCTTCTTTTTCTGCTTTTTTTCGTGCTTCTTCATTTTTTGCTTTTATTTCATCTTCCCGTTTGGCAAATGCATCTTTGCCGGTCTTATATGCTGATGTTAATACACCAACCGTGAATGATATAGACCCTACTGCGTCATCATTTGCAGGGACAACATAATCAATGCCTGTCGGATCAGAGTTGGTATCCACAACACCGACAACAGGAACATTGCAGCGAAGCGCTTCACGTACTGCGGCAATTTCCTTTTTAACATCAACGATACAAATAACTGATGGAACTCTCGTAACATTCAATACACCGCCATAGTAGACCTTTATACGTTCAAGATAGTGACCCATTTTGGTTTGTTCATGCTTAGGGAATTTTTTCCATCCACCATTTGCACGTTCAACATCCATGCGGTTGATCTTTTCAATATTCTTTTTGATTTGTTCCCAGTTGGTCAAAAAGCCACCAATCCATCGCTCTGCAAAATATGGGGCTCCTGCTGCGGTTGCAGCTTCTTTCAGCACTCCGCTCGCTTGGCGTTTTGTGCCGACAAATAATACTTCTCCACCATTTGCTACTGTGGTTTCTATAAATTCTGCAGCGGCTTCAAGTCCTGCTTTGGTTTTGGCCAAGTCAATAATATGAATGCCGTCTTTTTCCGTATAGATAAACTGCTTTGCTTTCGGGTGCCACCTTTCAGCCTTATGTCCAAAATGACAACCAGCCTCAAGTAGTGCCTGTAATGATATATCTTGCATAAATAATTAAAAATGGACAATGAAAAATGAAAAATTATAGTAATTTTTCATTTCCCATTCTCAACTTTTCCAATAAAAAAGGCGCCGATACGCGCCTAAAGTTAGTACGTATCTTCTATTCATCCTCCACTCATCTATCCCACTTTCGCGGAACTAGAAGACGTCAATGAGTGTGCTAATGGGTGTATTATACCGCATTGACCACATATTTCACAAGGAGTGAACGGTTCCTAATTATCCTGTTGCAATGTTTCAGCTGGTGGTGTTACTCTGGGCGGACAATTCCATGTTGGAGCGCTACAGTTTCCATTTCCATCACATAAGCGTTCTCTCTCGCATTCCTGCGGTTTCGGGGTATTTCCGACAGGAGGTGTTACCCCGGGAGGGCATTTCCACGTTGGGGGACTACAATTTCCATCTCCATCACATAAACGTTCTCTTTCACATTTGGCCGGTTTTGGCGTATCTTGCGGAGGTTTTGCAGGTGCCTTTGCACAGTAATACTGCATTTCCATTTTACATTCAGTATGAGAAACACCTTTTTTATTCTTTACTTCTTTACATATTTTTGCTTTGCCAGCACTTTTTTTAACATAACCCTCGGCACAATCTCCTGCTGCGCGTGAACGGGTATCGGCATTCATATTGAGGGCTTTATAGCCGACAGCCAATGCAATGACACTAAATGCAACAAACAACGCAACAGAAATAGGACGTATATGATTTTTAAATCCACTTGATGACCCGAAAGAAGTCTGTTTCATACATCAAGCTAATCATCACAATGAAGCAAAGTCAAGTATGATACCGTACCAAATATGACTATACTACAGGAAATCTTGCGCAGAGTTCCTGTACTTCCTTTGCTATCTGAAGTAAGCGTGGATTTTTACTAATCTCTTCTTTTGTCTGCGTCATAAAATTTACTCTCAATTCTTTTTCAGCAGGTAGTCTATAGTGTGACACTTCTTTAACAATATCTGATATCCATGCAGCTATGAGTTGCATCTCAGGTTCTTTCATCCCACGGGTCGTAAGTATTGGTGTACCCAATCGTACACCGGAAGGATACATCGGAGGATTCGGATCATGAGGCACTGTATTATAGTTTGCAACAATATGTGATACTTCAAGTGCTTCTGCAACAATATTACCAACTACCTGTTCTTTGCGGAGATCCAACACAAGCAAATGACTATCCGTGCCATCTGTCGTAAGCGTGAGACCCTTTTGTTGCATAGCTGATGAAAGTGCCTTGGCATTGGCTACAATCTGATGTGCGTATGCCGTAAATTCTGGAGTAGACGCTTCTTTCATACAAACAGCGATAGCTGCTGTAACGTTATCATGCGGCCCTCCCTGAAGCCCCGGAAAAACCGCTTTATCTATTTTTTTACCCATATCAGGATCTTTGGAGAGTCCAACATCTGTCACAAGAAGCACAGCACCCCGTGGGCCACGCATGGTTTTATGCGTAGTGAACATGATAACGTCTGCAAATGGAACAGGACTCGGATACGCACCTCCAGCCACAAGTCCAGCAACGTGCGAGATATCTGCCAATAGCAGTGCACCAACGGAATCAGCTATTGTCCTCCACTTCGCCCATTCCAGTACTCTTGGATATGCTGTTGTTCCGATCACGAGAAGTCTTGGCTTTTCCTGTAAAGCTAGATCGGCGACTTTTTCCATATCTATCCACCCATTTGGTTCTACATCAAATTGGACGGACGTAAAATATTTTCCGGAGAATGTGATATTAGGATGTCCATGAGTGAGATGCCCACCACCAGAAAGTTTTAATCCCATGATTTTATCTCCCGGACTCAGTAAAGCAAAATATACTGCGCTATTTGCCGGAGAACCGGAATACGGCTGAACATTGGCATGTGGAGCGCCAAATAATGCTTTTGTTCGTTCGATTGCCAGTGTCTCTATACTATCTACCACACCATTACCCTGATAGTATCGCCTATTTGAATATCCTTCCGAATATTTGTTCATAAGGACACTGCCAACTGCTTCACGCACTGCTTTCGACGCATAATTTTCACTGGGGATCATTTCAAGTACATCCTTTTGTCTGGAAGTTTCCAAGTCTATAAGAGCTGCAATGTCCGGATCGACAGATGAAATAGTCATATACATATGATACCCAAGTGGTATACATAAACGCAAATGTACGATAGATTGCACATTTTTATATAAATGAGTATATTCACACAATGACCGAACGGCAACAACGCATAGTCTTGGATTTTGACAACTTTTTAACAGACGGTGAACAGGAGAAGTACGTATATCAGAGTGTCTATCTCCCGCTATTTTGTCAGAGATTTGGAATACCACCTGAGTGGGTTGCTGAGGAGTTTCCAAACATGGAAAAACAAGTAGTACTTGCTCCTGCAGACTATTTATACACAGTACAAGGGTTTCCCGTTGGACCGGGGACCAGTGACCATATGCTTCTTACATTTAGCACAGCAGCTGCTCTTCTTACCCTATGGAAACAACAGGAATTACACACACTTGAACCGATTACATCCAATGAGCTTCGTACGTTTTCAACCGTATATGCGGAAAGTTATCCGAAAACAGGGACTATATTCAGATACGATGCACGCGATCTCATACTAGATCTCTTTAAAACCAAGCGTCTTTCCATTATCAGCGGTTCTGATACAAGCATAGTACAACAAAAAATGAATACACTCCTCCACAATTCAGGAATAGCAGTTGAGGATGTGGATATCCATGGCAACGCCCGGAAGACAACTGTTGATAGAAGCATTCCACATGCATTTTATGCACCGTGGATATTACATGGATTTCCCTATCCGCTGTACTTTCATAGGCCGCAATTTGAATATGTCATACATCAACTTCCACAGACGGTGGGAGTTGCAGCATCTGATCAGTATACGGGAGATTTATCGCAGTACGAACATATAGGGGCATTCACGATCCTGCTTGAGACACCATTTACAGCGTTCTGGGAAGTGGACTGGTACAACAACCACCATAACGGCATTCGGGTGAAAACACTTACAGAAGTGCGTGAGGCACTAGATCCCTTTGTGTAAAAATTTACCACGTATAATTTGCGCCTGCATTGGAGATAACGATGCTATGCGGATGACTCTCTGTAAGGGAAGCCTGGGTGATTTTGATAAAGTGTGCTTTCTGATGAAATTCCTCCAATGTCCGTGCGCCAATATAATATAAGGACGATCTGATTGAACCCGCAACCTGCGTACAATAGTCCACAACATTTCCTTTGTATTTCACCAGTCCCTCAACGCCCTCTGCTATAAGTTTTTTTTCTTTTGTGTCTTTTGTTTGACCATAGCGTTCTGCACTGCCTTTTTTCATCGCAGCTATAGATCCCATACCGCGATATGCTTTGTACTGTTTACCATCCAGTGTAAGTAGATCACCGGGTGATTCATCATATCCGGCAAGCAGACTCCCAAGCATTACAGCATGCGCGCCCATACCCAACGCTTTAGCCATATCACCAATCTGACGAATACCACCGTCGGCAACAACCGTAACGGATGTATTTGAATCTTTTACTGCGCGTATCGCTTCCTGCACCGCTGTAAGTTGAGGTACACCCATACCGGTGATAATCCGCGTTGTACAGATACTTCCCGGACCCATTCCAACACGAAGGATATCTGCCCCGGCTTCGATAAGCCGTTTTGCACCGTCGTATGTTGCTATATTTCCTGCCATAACGACCATTTTTGGATACACAGTTTTAATATGCCGTACTGCATCTACCATAAACGATGTATTTCCGTGTCCGCTATCTATAACGATACAATCAGCTCCTGCCTGTACAAGTGCTGCTACCCGTTCTTCAAAATCGGAGCCAACACCAACTGCTGCACCAACCAGCAATCTGCCGTTTGCATCCAATGATCCCTGGATATGCTCGCCTACTTTGCTTGTTTTCACTGATTTGACCATAGCCGCCTGCGTAGTTATCGGAAGATTTCTATGAATAATACCGAGGCCTCCGGCGAGCGCCATACTACGCGCCATGAGTTCTTCCGTCACCGTATCCATAGGTGAAGAAATAACAGGAAGTTTGAGGGTAATAGTTGGATGCAATATTGTTTCACAGGAGACATCCTGACGCTTAAAATCTGTATATCCGGGCTCCAGCAATACATCATCGAATGTCAGGCCTTCAGAGAGTATAGTGTTCATAGTTCATTGTTTATGGTTAATTGCCCATTGTTCATATACTACTACGAACAATGAACCAGAAACCATTGGCTATTTCGTAATAAAGCTCGCATCCTTCGCCGTTTTTGTACATGCAATCACATCCTCAACTGACAGAATATTCTTTTCCAGTAATGTCTCGAATTCTTCTTTGACATTGATACCTAATAATTCCGGTCCATCAGAGTTTATGGTAAACGGAACCCCGTGGTGTTTTAGCGTTTGAATAACCGTGTTCATATCATCCCACGTTTTGACTGCTGACGTTTGAAGATTGGATGTCGGACAAACCTCAAGCACAATGTTATTGTCATTTAGGTGACTCATAAGTTTTTCATCGTCAACACAATGAATACCATGACCGATCCGATTAGGTTGTAACAATCTAACAACTTCCCACATTTCATCTGCACCTGTCACCTCTCCGGTATGTATAGTAACTTTAAGACCTGCATCGCGAGCTATTTTAACAGCATCTACAAGATCGGAAACATGAAAGTCTTTCGTAATAGGACCTGCAATATCTATACCTACAACTCCTTCTGAGGCAAATCTGGCCGCCTTTTGGGCGATAATCAAGTTTTGTTCTTTGGGAAATCTACGATCCATCATAACTATAAGTCCTGCTTTGACAGGATATTCGAGACAGGCATGCTTCATGCCGACCAATGCACCGAAAATAATTTTATCCAGATCATGTGCTCCCCCCTTGTTGCGAAGCATAGGGTTAAATCGAATTTCTAGAGTCTGAATATTTCCTTTTCTGTATGCGCGGGAAACTGCTTTATGCATGGAACGTTCAACCGCGTATGTAGATGACTGAATAAGCTCCGTGACATGGAAAAATGCAAGGTAATTGTCGTATGATGTTTGCTCTTTAAGAGTAATAGATTTAATAAATGCCCAATAATCTTTTTCAGCGAGTTTAATCCCTTGTTCATGTGCGAGTTCCCATAAAAAATGCGGCGTAGAAGCGGAACCCAAATGAAGGTGCAAATCTACAAGATCGCTGAGGTAGGATGGCGTTTGCTGACCCATGCTCTATGGTAACAATTATTTTATTTTTCGTCAATTATATAGTCCCTTCCATCTAATAGATGGTTGATTGTATAGTACATTCATGCCCGCTATTACTAAAAAAATACAAGCATATATATCACATGCCTATCCGGAGTTTATTGTCGCGTGCTGTATCTTCCTATTTTCTTTTTTTACTTTCCAACATAAAGGAATCCAATTAGATCAGGATAGTGATTCATATATGTACCTAGTACAAGGGATGCGGTTACAGAACTTTATGAGGCCGCCGCTTTACCCTCTCATATTGAAAGCTATATGGATGATACATGCTACACAAGCGTATACTCTACTTTATATTTTCCAAACTGCATGTTTAACCATGGCTTTCCTCGTGCTGAGAAAAACAGCACTGAGAATTTTTCGTAATCAACTCATTGTTGATCTGATCACATTTTTTTGTGTCATAAATTTGCATGTCATACAGTATACACAGTATGTAAACCCAGAAATTGTACTTATACTCCTTATCACGTTGTTAAGTTATACGGTTACCCGAATGCATGAAGGGGTACGGTGGATTATTTTGTCTGTTTCCCTGATTACTGCAGCTATCTTCACCAAGCCAATTTTTTTATATTTCCCCCTTATAAGCGTACCTTTTATGGCCATATATATTTTTCGTAGAAAAAATCCCCGTTATGGCATGTTATTTTTAAGCACAGTTCTTTTCGCGCTTATCATCCCTATTTGCGCATGGATGTATGGAAATCTGCGTATATATGGATACATGACGTTTTCCAATATAAAGCAGATTAACTCAATCGGCAAATTAATTCAGTATCAAATGATATACAAAGGGCCTGACAATATTAACGGTACTGATGTAAAAAGCTATATGCGCAAATATCAATACCCAAGTCCATACGATCTGATACGTACAATACAAGACAACGAGTTCAAGACCGTTTCAGAAAAACACGATTTCCTACTTAAATTATATGCGTATGCAGATCAAACTGTTCTCAATAATATCGTCCCGTTCACATATTTAGCTGTATTGGATATCCCATTGATATTACAAAACAAAGCATATACATATGAAACTTGTACTATTTTTTCTACGCCATTTTCTAGTCAGCTTGCTTCCTGTGTAATCAGACATTTCCTTCGAATCATAAATAATTTCTATGTTGATATCGTATCCCAAATACTTCCATTACTTTTTTATCTTTGTTATGTGAACGCAATCAGACATCTATATAACATGTGGAAGTATCGTATAAATCGTGAGGGTATAGTATTTATGTCTTTATTCATACTTGTAATGTACTATATATTTTCTGCGAGTATGGGATCATATGATCCGTTTGTTTTCGACCGCATATTAAGTCCTATTTATGTCCCTATGATTCTGGTTATTTGTATGAGCATACGAGATATCTACAATGTGTTTTTGATGAAGTATTTATTCCATTAAAGAGCCTTTTTTTATTACATTATACTTTGTATTATTTATTTGATATGTATTACTCATTATCAAAATATGTGTATATGGTTAAAAAAAATGATATTATTTTTTATTGTATTTTATTTTTTAATATACTTTTTCTCCTCACATTTATACATACTCCCGCAATTGATACAGAAACTTCATATATATATTCGGCTCAGGAAATCTCCAATAGCGGCTTTAATTTTTTCACTCCAACACATGAAGAGAAACCTCCTTTGCTATTTATTTTTCCCTCTATACTGTTGAGATTTTTTCCATCAATAGTATGGGGACGAATACAGTCTGTGCTTTTTGCAACCATTACTCTGTATTTTATTTATAAAACCGGTCGCGCAATGAGATCTGATGGAATGGGTTTATTTGCTGTTTTTTTATGTGTTTTTTTCCCTATGTTTATGGCACAATCGGTATTCTTCACTGATTCTATGGCCGAGACAGCTGTTTTTTCCGCAATTGTGTATTATTTTATTCAGAAAGACAAAAAAGCCTATTTGATTGCAGCTTCAATAGGTATGCTCACCAAAGAATCTTTGGCGTTAACCCCTATACTCTTATATATATGGACATGCATGTTGGATGTATTTACAAAACGAAAAGCATTTTATCCTATACTGAAATCTAATTTATATATTCTTTATCCCATAAGTATTCTGCTCACTTGGATGTTGTGTAATAAAATATTTTTCGGATACTTTGTATATCCCGGTAACGCGATAAATCTTCGGAAAGGTATTCTATTACTTTTTGACAACCGACAAATAGTAATCCTATTCATCATCAAATTATTACAGCAAGGATATATCTGGATTATGGTGTTATTCTTTATCACTACAACATTCGCGGCTCTATATTGTAGATTTCACGAATCTATGAATCTCACGTTCAGAGGGTCGAAATTTATGTTTCGTTCCAGCCAGATAATGCTGATACTGAGTATTGCAGGAAAATTAATGAAGGACTATACGTTTCATAGTCTATTTCTGATCATATTGGTTACATACATATTGTTTTATGGACAATTCTTTAGCTGGAGCCTGCGATACACTCTTTTTCTCTTTCCTATGCTTTTCTTGCTCGTTTCCGACAGCGTTTATGCACATATTAAAGAAAAATATCGTTCACTTATGCTTATTTTTTTCTGTGGTTTATTCATATTATATCAATGGAATGCACTACATGCGCGTTATAAAAAATACGATGGAGAAGCTCTGAACTTATCTTTTATTCAACAACAGGAATATCTGAAGGATTCAATTAGAATGTTACTGGAATTTCGAAAAGAATCCACACTTTACACTGATCCTCAATTAGCACATTATTTGTGGGCTCCAATCTTCGGTTATGTATCTGTAAAAAGCAAAAGTGTCTTTCAAATTTCTGAAAACCATACACGTTTCGATTGCCCATCTTGCATATGTTCAACATGTATACTCGCAAATAATATGCCAAGAGGGAAAAAAATTTTGATTGTAATTCGAAACAATGTCCCCTATTTATGGTCCAATGAAATACTACGCTATAGTACGCTCTTGAAAACATTTTCGGATGAATCCAACAGTAACGCCACCGGAATACTTTCAGTTTATGAATATTTCAGACCCTCCGAACGTTAAGGCCATACATAGATTGGTGTTATTCGCTGTAATTTTGTAAATACGGTCGTAAAAATTCCGAAAGACATTGATTGCCTGTTGCGTTTAAATGCTCCGAATCATCTGCATGTAATTTAATTGTTTTCTGATCGTATTGATTCAATATGGGAGTCGCATCGAGTATTCTTAACGTATATTCATTTGCAACGGATGTAATAAATCCGTTCAAAGCCTTCCAATTATATTCTCCCTTTTTATGAGGGTATAAAACAGGTGTTTGCAGCACTATACACGATGTTTTTTGTTCTCTACATATTTGGGAAAATTCACCAAGATAATAGTTCCAATATATAAAATTATGCATATTCGCAAATGATTCATAATATTTCTCACAGCAGCTTAAATCTGAAAAAACGTTATGAGTATATTGGTTTATATATGACTTGTATAGCCGTTCAACTGTATTTGAAAAACGTCCACTATATGTTGGTATATGAGTACTAATGATAGAGTATTCTGATCTTTCTCGTAACGCCTTGAGTAGATGCCGAAACACCTGTGAGTTATATAGCGCTGATCCAAATATCCTCGTATACGTTGATTTTGGTTCATCCGTATCCAATATGGGGGCAATGAAGCGTAATATAACATTATTTCTTGAACTTGCCCAACCGGGATCACTTATGCTGACATCATCTAACCAATGCCAATATACAATTATATCCGGTTTATATTTTAATCCATTTTTTTTGAGACGCGAAATAATTTGGGAAATAGAATAACCCGGAACGCCCAGGTTTAATACTTCGTATTGCATGATACCTGAGCCGGATGCATTTAACGAATTTTCAAGTAGAGTCGCTAATCGTTCTTTATCAGACAAACCTAGACCGAATGCCAACGAATCTCCTATAAGGAGGATTCTGTATATATTCTCCGGTTTATACACTGTATAGTTTTTTTCGTTGCGCAACCCATCGGCATTAAAGGTCGTATTTGGAACAGGTTCATATATCGTTTCATCTGACGTATATCTAAATTCTTTATGAAGATTTAAATGAACAATAGAAATCGGATCTGTTTTTCTTACGTATAGCTCCATACATGCTATCGACACAGCAGTTGATAGTAGCGCAATAATAAGGCGTGAAGCAAATAATCGCATTATATTCGGTCGATATGTTTCAAAAGTCTAACCTCTGTAGTGAGATCACAGACTGTCTGTCATACATAATCTGAAAACCTTTTGCCGTTTCCACATAGGCAATTCCACGAATAGATTCAAGTATCAAAGGCTTTCCTGAATGCACTGCAGCGCTAACCATAATAGGATCACCATGAGAAACCACTGCTATTTCCTCTCCCTCATGTTGCTGCAGTTTTTCTGTAAAAAATGCATTCATTCTATTCCATATACCTTCCAGCGATTCACCACCTTTTTCCAAAAATTGCGGTTCATAGAAATTCCAGTTATTTTTTTCAACCTTCTCAATAGACTCACCTTCCAGAGGAGTATAGCATTCTATAATGCGCTCATCGTGAATAATATTTAAATGACGATGATGTGCGTGAATATATGTGGCTGTTTCATGCGTTCGTTCGAGTGGACTGGCATAGATGGCGGATAGTTTTTTGTCTTGCAGATGAGCCCCAAGTTTTTCCGCCTGTTTTCGCCCTCGATCGCTCAGGAAAAATCCCGGTATACGCCCATATACTACCTGCTTTGGGTTATGTACTTCTCCGTGACGCACAAGGTAAATCGTTGTTTTTCCTTTTTTGGAAGATGTTTTTTTTTGTGCCATACTACTTCAATATGTTGGGATATAAAAATTGTTTAGTTGACTTTTTCTTAGCTGCATCCCACTGTGCAAGGATAGTAACAGCCAGTGATGCAACGGAGCCGGCTCGTTTTTGAAATTCGTCATTCAGTTCAAACTCATTTGTGACACGGTTTGCAATGATGACACAAATGGCACCCGCCCGTTTTCCAAACATGCTGGCAAATGTCAAAAGCGGCGCCACTTCCATTTCAAAATTCTGTACGCCTGCCATTTGCATATCTTCAAGGATGGTCTTTTTGAAATTTGGAATGTAATTATTCAGCCCCGGTCTGCCCTGCCCTGCATAAAATGTATCGGTGGATGCTGTAATACCGACATGATACCTAACACCCAATTCTTCTGCAGCCTGTATGAGTGCCATAACAACTTCATAATTGGCTACCGCCGGATATTCCGGGATAACCAGATCTTTTGATGCGCCATCTAAGCGCACTGCTCCCGTGGAGATAACGAGATCTCCGAGTTGTTGGCCTTTTTGAATACCGCCGGTTGTGCCGACACGGATAAATGTATCTACCCCTATTCGGGATAATTCGTCTATGGCAATTGTAAGTGACGGAGATCCTATACCGGTGGAGACGCAGGAAATATCGACACCCTTATAAACACCTGTCATCGTGTGATATTCGCGGTGATTAGCCACTTCTCTCGACGAATCCCACAGCGATGCAAATTTATTTACCCGTGCGGGATCACCTGGGGTCAGCACATACCGTGCAACGTCACCGGGTTTGCAATCAATATGGTATTGTTTTCCTTCAATGACCGGTGCGGATGCTGAAATTTTTTGATTATTCATGTTCCTCCTTTTCGGGATATGAGTGTTGGAACTCAGTCGTATTCTCTCCAGGTAGTCTAGCATATATTGTAGCTGCTTTTTGTAATACAGCAAACGGCTCTTCAAAAATATTACCTACCACGGTGTAATCAAAGGCATCGTCATTTACTTCAACCGTACCGTCCGGTCGTATAATGACAGTATCAGGATCAGGCTCAGGATATGGACGTTCGACAACTGATATATGTGGATATGCACTCCGGAGTCTTGTGACAATTTCATTGTATTCTTCAGTAGATATCGCGTACGTATCCATTACGTCTTTTGCATCTGCTCTGGGCGTCCACTGCAATAATTTCCAAACCTCAACCTGGCCATTAAACATATCGGGTATATGGTCAATATCATTTTTATTAATGGCCGTTATTTGCGTATTCACTTTTACACGATATGTATGATCAGTTGAAGCCGCATGATCTAGAACGCGTTGCACCGATGCAAGTTGCCCCGGACCTCGAAGACCATCGTTCATACGCTTGTTATCACCGTCTATAGATATGGAAAGCCAATCTATATATGGAGCAACTTTATCTAATAGCTCATTTGTAAGGGTTAACGTATTGGTTGAAAGAATCACTTCTAAACCTACGGATTTAGCAAATTGTACAATATCGGGAAGATCTTTTCTCAGTGAAGGCTCTCCGCCCATGATATTGACTGCCTGAATGCCATTATCTGCCAACGTTTGTATAATCGTAAAAAATTCCTCTGTAGTGGCTTCTCCCAGCGGATCACCCTGTTGAGAAAAACATCTGTCAATACAGGCAGGACCTGCATTGCATTGTTCCGTAATTCTTACGCCAATATACGTTAAGGCTTCCATAACCATGTTAATATTTCCACCCTTTCGATCTGCGGTATTCTATCATCTGTTTTGCATCTTCGGATGTCATGGTGCTACTTTCCACTCTGCCAAAAGCTATATCATCCAATACACTGTCATAATACCCTCTACTTTCAAATAATTCTCCAAAGAGGAATAAAAGATCTCGTAACTGTTCTGTTACTTCAAATTGAGGTTTTTCTTCAGGAGGTGGCGTTGGGTTTTCCGTTGCCATATCGCGATATTCTATCACAATGATAAAACAGTGAGTATCGCAAGGTATATTTCAATCGCGCCAAACGCACGTATAAACTTATTTATATATTCGGTGGCATTTTTCACATGAGGCTATATATTTATCCGCCGCACCGACAACAATTTGCCCCTTGCCGCCTTTTTTCCGTTCTGTGTGTCGTGCAAGACTCCCGCATTTCTGACAAATAGCAAATAATTCCAACCGCTCGTCCGCAAGTCCCATAAGGTCCGGTGTGCAGCCAAATGGCTTGCGCTGATAATCATATAACAGGCCCGCTCCGATGACATGGATGCCTTTTTTTCGCAGTATTTCTATAACTTTCATAACTTTTTCTTTTTCGAAAAACTGCACTTCATCAAAGATAACTTTATCCGCACCTGTTTCCAAAATCTTATCTATAATAACTTCAGGCTCTTCACCGTTTATCACGATAGCTGATGCGCTTTTATGATCGTGTGAATGAATTTCATCTTTGCCACCATAGCGGTCATCGAGCTTTGGTTTGACGGTAAGGACCTTATGCCCCATTCTGGTAAATACTTCCACCATGGCAACAAGTTTGCTTGTTTTTCCGCTAAACATGGGACCGGCAACAACAGTAAGTTTTCCTTTGCGTGGACGTTTGGATTTCATAATAGTACGTGAGGCAGGTACACTATACTACTCAAAGTATCTTGTTTGCTGTCAGAACGTCAAGTATATCTTTCTGTATCGATTCCTTTGAACGCAGCGTATCGTGTTCAGCGCTTTGGATGATATGCCACTCTGGCCGAGAGGCGGCAAGATCGTTGTATAGCTGGTGTACAGTAACCTGAATCATATCGTTTTCTTCATACATGTCTTTTTTCTTCCCATCCAGATATGCACGTGGATTTTTTTGTTCGACTAATTTTTCAGAAATTGTTAATGGCATAGTCAAAAACAGTACGATATCCTCTTTCGGCAATCCAATGGTTTTCTGTTCCAGTGTATATACCCAGTCAATGAATGGCTTTTGTTTTGGAAGTGGCAATTTTGCAGCCTGGTACACTGCACTTGATCCTGTATAACGATTTGATACCACAATCTTTCCCTCTTGCAACCATTTGATAATGGTGTCTTTCATAAGCCATCGGTCACACGCAAATGGTAATACGGCAAGTTCGCTTGAAAGAACATCTGCAGTTCCAAAATCACCTCGAAGCATACGACCGGCCAGTTCTCCAAATACCGAGCCCTCATATCGCGGGTAGTCCATCGTTTCGTAGGGAAGATTTCGTTTTTTGAGTTCTGCAATGAGAAGGTCAAACTGTGTTCCCTTCCCTGATCCGTCTGTGCCTTCAAGTACTATCAATTTTCCTGTATTCATAGTATATCCTTTTTTGTGTCATTCCCAAATTGATCGGGAATTTAGTTCTGGATCCTCCTTCGCGGAGATGATAATAACCGTTATTCATACATTAGTATAACAATTGAGAGAGCTCGTACACAGTAGGGAGTGTCACATCTGCAATGGTACTGCGCTCTGATGCAAACACCAGAGCAGTTTTCATCCCTAATTCTTTTGCAGTCGAAAGATCGACTAATTCACGATCCCCGATCATAAGGTGTGCCCCGGGATACTTCCCGGTTTTATCCATGATATAGGTATACCCTGCGGGATTTGGTTTATTGCGACCCACAATTTCACTTGTCACAATCTCTTTAAAGATTGAACGATCCAGGCCCAATACTTCTAATGCTTCTTCGATGAGTCTAATCGAACCATTACCCAAAATATAATGATCCAATCCACGAAGGGAATCGAACAACGCAATCAGCTTTTCATCACGGTTTACAAACTGCATGCGGTCAAGGTATTTATCTGTCAGCTTTGCCGCATCTCCAACTGAAATATTACAAATGATGGCGACGGCTTCTGTGGCACTTTCTGTACGAACATGATGCACTTGGGAAAATCGCTCCACTGCCTCATCTCGATTGATGCCAAGGACATTCGTAATGGCACTATACGCGGATTCTTCCACATGATTTCCGAGGTCACGTGTATGGTATAGTGTGCCATCTACATCCCAAATACAGACTTCTATGCCATGAAAAAAGTTCATAAAGTTCTAAGTTAATAAGGAACTTAGTATTAGTTTATATTTTTTTCTTAACAAGCGCTATTAGAGATTCCTGTGCAATGGAGCTTTTGGCAATATTGAGATCATCAGTTTGAACTGTCAGTACCGGTATCTTTTTCCCACCCTTTGCCAGAGCATTTTCTGAAAGCCATTTGTGATTGAGCATATCCAACAGTTCCAAGTAGCTTTGTGGGATTTTTTGCTCATATTCCCTCCCTCGTGATTCTATGCGGGAAGCCACTACAGATACAGATGTTTCAAGATAGACAATTAATTTCGGCTTTGGGAAATACGGTTCAAAGGATTTGTATATTTTTTGATAGAGCTTCCACTCCGCATCATCTATATTTCCTAACACATGTTGGGCTTTTGCATAGGAAAACGCATCCTGTTGAATTGGCGTATCCTGCACAACACCGCCTTTATCCAGAAGTTTTGGAGTTTCTAACATCTGATTTATTTTTTCCATGAGAAAGAACGTCTGTGAATGAAAGGCCCAGCGTTTCATATCGCTGTAAAACCTCGGTAAAAATGCATTTTCTCCAAAGTTTTCCTCTACCAGTTGAAAGCCAAGAGCTTTGGCAATCACACGAGCGGCGGTTGTTTTTCCGCTGCCCATTGTGCCCATAACAGATATAAGTGTATTCTTTTTCATACACTTGGGTATACCATATACCAGTTCATTCGTAAATCGTGAAT
>CAYSEV010000019.1:720-22237 GCA_964430295.1 uncultured Gammaproteobacteria bacterium | reverse complement strand
TCGGTCATATTGCCACATTCAGCTTTTATCCTGCACATCAGATTACCATGGGAGAGGGCGGGGCTATCGTGACAAACGATTCGAGGCTTAATAAAGCTATCAGGCAATTTAGGGATTGGGGTCGTGACTGCTGGTGTGATACCGGAAAAGATAATACATGCGGCATGCGGTTCCGCTGGAAGCTTGGTGAACTGCCCTATGGGTATGATCACAAATATACCTATTCCCAGATTGGATACAATCTTAAGCTCACGGATATACAGGCGGCCATTGGGCTTGCACAACTGAAAAAATTGCCGAAGTTTATCAAGGCTCGAAGGGATAATTTCAATAGGTTACTTACGTCAATTAGCGAGCTTAAAGGTGCTGAGGATTATTTTATTTTCCCCAATTGTTTACCAGAGGCAAATCCTAGTTGGTTTGGATTTCCGATAGTCGTTGCGGATGGAGCACCATTCACTAAAGTAGAATTGGTCAATTATCTTGATGAAAAAAAGATTGCGACACGGGCAATTTTTGCCGGGAATTTGACCCGTCATCCTGCGTATGTACACCATCCTCAGATTCGAAAGGTAGGGGATCTGAAGAACTCTGATAAACTTATGAGCGATGCCTTCTGGATTGGTGTATACCCCGGAATTACAATCCCCATGATCAGATATATAAAAGATACATTTGCATCATTTCTCTCCCGTTACAGCAACAACTGAAAATCCTGACACCGGGTCCACATACACTTCTTTTAAAAATGGAAGTGCGGTATATGGTGTGTCTCGAAATGGTGGTGCATCGAGTCCAAAAACAATAAACCGGACATGGTAACGATCCAGAAACTCCCGAACCATTTCCGGCGGGGTACCTCCGGAAAGAAACCATCCTACTTCTTTTAGTTTTGTGAGAAAGTTTCTGTTATTTCCATTATGTCCAATGATAACCCGATTATGTGTGAATTCTGGAATGATGTTTGATAATACACCACCTGCCAGTACGACACTGTCAACAGGACTATGTGTATCTATATACGAAAGCAAGTGAATCACCACATACGGGACGTCTTTGGACCATATAAGTTGTGGATCTGGCTTTGTTGCTTCTTTATACCCATAGGCATATATAACAGAACCGTATAACAGGCTTACAACCCCAATTATGGGAATGAAAATCTTTACCTTCGGTGCACGTTTGACAATATATATAACGCCCAAGGCGCTAAGGATAGCAAGGGGAATATGCTGATAGGTTTGAAACAGTCTCCAGGTGTTCATCGGAATGCCTATATCCGGCAAAAAAAACAATAGTATTGGCACATATGACCAAATAATTAGCAATCGTACGTATGAAATCGCAAACAGCTTTTTAAAGAATGGGATAATTGTTAGAGAGAGAAACAATAGAGGACCCAAGGATAGTATATAGTCGCTTATAGACTGTACACGAGGAAGATAGGAAATAATGCCTTTTGTTCCAATTTCAAAGCGAAGAATATAGACGAGAATGTAATATGTTAGTGCTGTAGTTGGCAGTGAAATGATAAGAGGCAGTACATATTTCTTCAGCGAATCTCTACTGATATTCTTTTGTCTGATCGTCTTAAAGATGAACTCAATGATTACTACCATGTATAGGAAATACTGGATAAACGGGTGGATGAGCCCTAATGCTGCGCCGCATATACCGACCAGTATGCTTTTTTTGAGTGTATATTCTTGCGCACCAAGAAGAAGGAGTGCAAGAATAAACAATGCCGTTGCAATATCATGATGCGGCTGCATGACATGATATTTCATAATCAGATCAAAGTTATAATCAGGAAGATACTGTTTTATAACCTGAAGCATGTTGTCCGATGAAACGGTCCAGAATCCTGTTGCTGTGAGTGTTAACATGAGGGCGAAAATACGACCAATTGTCGAAGATATAGACTGGTATATCAACGCATAGATAGCAAGAAGTAATACGCAAAGTGACGCTATATGCAGCACAAAGTACATTGTGTATACTGACATCCCCGTTTTTCCAAGTAAAAATCCTGCACTATGGTAAAACGGCTGTAGGAACACGTCAGGGATGTCCTCTTCCGAATATGCATTATGGTAGAGAAAGTGCCCTTGAGCCCCTCGTTTAAGGATATACATATACTGGTGGTAATCTTCAGAATTTCCAATAGCGTACGTGCTAAGTGTCTGTGCAACATTACGTGCGTATTGATGGTATCGAAACATCAGATTTAATGACACGATAACAACAGTAGCTGCGATACACCACCATACATATACGGAAGGCTTCATATGTCAAAACGATAGCAAAAACACTTTATTTTGTCGAGATAAATGATATGATTGGGTGATTATGAAGTGCATTCTGTGTGGCTCACACCAATTTACCATTTTGTTTGAACATCACAAACAGTGGAGAATGGGGAAGTGTACAACCTGTTCATTGGTACAGGTCGTTCCAATGCCTTCTGTCAAGGAAATTGCATCTCTTTATCATGAAGATTTAGAACATTTTGATCCATATGTCGAGCAGATGTCTGTGCATCACGCCTATTTTAAAAAGAAGGTGGAAGAAATTCTAGCGTATGTTATCCCAGGGCCCAACAGCCTGCGAGGCAAGAATGCGGGGATCCAGGTGAAAAAGAAGCAGATTCCCGGTCAAGCCGGGAATGACAGGAGGCTTTTAGACATCGGCTGTGCCATGGGTGTTCTGTTGGAGGAGGCCCGCGATGTGGGATTTAAAAGTATTGGAATTGATCTTTCTTCTGACGCCGTATCGTATTGCAAAAAAAACGGCCTCACCGCATTTATCGGGACGGTATATACAGTCAATCAATTGAAGGATTCAACATTTGATGTCGTTACTGCGTTCCAAATTATAGAACATGAACGTGATCCTCTCCGTATGATGAAAAGAGTATATAAATTGCTCAAAAAAGATGGATGGATTGTTATGGCAACACCAAATCAGAGTGGATTATGGCAAAAGCTTATGGGTAAACGATGGTTTGGTTACAGGCATCCGGAACATGTTGTGTTGTTTGATTTCGACACTATGAGGAGACTCCTTGAAGCTGCTGGGTTTAAAGATATTGAAATCCGAAATGATTCACCTCGCCCATTTCCATTATCTTTTGCTCTCTCGAGAGCGGGGGATTATTTCCCGTGGGCTTCATGGTTATTAAAACCTCTCGGGAAAATTTTTGATAGATTTAAGATTATAAACCCGATCAACCCTTGGGATGATATGATTGTGTTTGCGAGGAAATAGTTCCGGTTGACTCTACTGCCTAAAAAGTATACAACTACCTGCGATGGTAACGCGATTTCTGTCTATTATTATTCCTGCCTATAACTCCTGGGATCACATCCTTGGGTTATTGTTGTCTCTTCAGAAATCATCATACAAACAGTTTGAGGTGATCATCGGTGACGATGCGTCTCATACGGAGAAGCCAAAAGCGTTATTAACACTACTAAAACGGCGGGTTGGCGTGTCGACTATCCAAATTATTAGAATTCCAGTAAATCGTGGACCTGCAGCAGCCAGAAATGCAGCAGCAAAGAAGGCGAAAGGAAAGGTATTGGTTTTTTTGGACTCTGATGTGACTGTATATCCCGATACATTATCTCGTATAGCAGAAAAATTTTCAGCAGATCCCGATTTAACGGCATTAACTGGGGTATGGGATAAACATCAGAAAACGGATAATTTTTTCCCTCAATTTAAAGCGCTCCGGGATTGGAGCTATTGGACAAATGAACGGGATCGTGATGGGTATTATTATTTATTTAGTACACGTATCGCTGCGATAAAAGCAGATGTGTTTAGAAGACTTGGTGGTTTTAATGAATTATTCAGACAGATGGAAGATGTCGAAATAACGTATAGGATAGCCAAACGATATGCCATTATTTTTGCTCCCGATGTGCGGGTCCATCATGAATTTGAAACATTTTGGCCTGTTGCGCGTAAATACTTCTGGAGAAGTTTTTATTGGACCAGACTCTATAGTGAACGGAAAAAATTTGATCCAGTGGCTACAACTTTATGGGAGAGTATGGCCGGTATAACCGGTGCAGGCGCGTTGGCAGCACTTACACTCGGCATTGTATTGTTCTTTATTGCACCATATGGGTTTGTAAAAGTATCCTCTTTACTATTATTTGCAGTACTATTTTCAATACATGTGTTATTACTGCAGAAATTTTTGCGATTCGTATGCAAGGAGCGTGGATTTCTCTTTATGATAAAGTCACTGTGCATTGGTATCGTGTTGTACTGCATCATTGTAGCCGGAGCACTGTATTATAAACTTAACCATATCTAATGCAGTTCCCGTTACATGTCAGGATACTATCCTACGGATTAACTTTATAGATAGTGACGACAGGAGTAACGAATACCGGGGTTAAAAGCTCAGGATATAATGGTCGACCTGATGTATTGATACTTTGTTCTGTGTCGCCATAGTACACATATGTAATATCTTCCCGTTTCAGGAATTCCTTTGCCTCACTTGTCGTAAAGCTCTGACTATAAAATTTCCCCATCAGCCAAAACCGTTCATCCCAGTCAACAAATCCAGGTGTAGATCCGATATATGCACGGATAGGTGCGTATTCAGGAGCTATCTCACCAAAATGATTGCTGATCATGACACCGCTCATATTCGGTACGGATTCAAGGAATTTGAATGCTTTATAGTGATCGTTTGCAATATAAACGTTTGTCCACGTATAGCTTTGCTCGGTAAAAATGATGGTGGTGTAGTGCCAGCTTAAAAATCCTGTGGCGATCATTGTTGCCGTCAACAGGAATCCGAGTATACTTTGACCAACAGCTTTGCGTTTGAATATAGTGAGTATAAAAGAGCATCCGAGTGCTGCTAATATGCCTGCAGGTGCGTACGAATATCCGTCCATAAGTCTAAAGTTAGCCAGTGGGAACCATGAGTATCCTGTGAATGGGATGAAAATTGGTGGGATCAGTACCCATGCGGAAGCAATGTAGATGAGGAATTTGGTGTGTGAGTCAAGCTTTTTCCATACAAACACCAGTTTTCCCCATAGAATCGCAACAAATGGTATGTAGAGTAAAAGTGTAGATACATAACTGAGCAGTACATCTGTGTTGGTGACCCAGCGCTTTTCATCTATATTAAAATCTTTGGCAGGGTATCCTTGGGACATTTGCTGTTTAAGGAACAATGAGACGATGCCGATAACACCGACAGTCACTGCCATTGGTGCAATCGTTTTGAGTACAGATTTATGTGCGAGCGCCCATAGACACCATGGAATAAGTACACAAATGCTAATGATAATAAAATATGGCGGGAGTACATTGACGCCCAAAATTGTTACAATAGCAAGCCAAATAAATCTGGATACAGAAGGTTTTTTGATGGTAAGAAAGAGTAGTGTTAGCGATAAAAGGCCTAATGCTTCTCCGAGCGTATGATGTGGAAGTCCAAAATGCCGAAGGCTGACAATCTGAGGGTAATAACTAAATATAGAAGGCCTCCAAAGCTGTGGATTCCATCCCAGCGTTGCGAGAATTGGACCCGGCTCAAGCGCGAGAATAAAAAATAATGCAATCGAATGAATAGCAGGAGGCAGCAGTACAGTAACAAAAAAATATGTGCTCCAGAACAGGATAACAGCAGCAGCCATGCGCGATGCCATATACATCATCGGAGGGTCAACATGAAATATGGCTGCTAATTTCCCAAGAAAGATAAAAAACGTATGGACATAGAGCTCGGGGGTGGGCCTTGTGGTATGTGTTGTTATCGTCTTCCACGCTCCATCACGACTCTGTCGGATAAGTGAGGTATATGTAAGATGTCCGCGAAGCATCACATAGGTATGACCCGGAACGGAAATTGTATACGGTTGGAGCGTTATACCTAAAAAAATACCCCACTGAATGAGTAATATAAGATGAAGCAATACGACCGGTTTTATGAGGAAATGTAGGAACGTGTTGATAAATTTCATACGCAACAATGCTTATTTGGATTCAGAAAGGGATTCAATATCTTTGCCTACTTTTTCAAAGTCAGCTGATGTCTTATCCAGAAGCGACTGTGTCATTTTTAACGCTGAGATTGCATTAGCCAAATCACCGTTTGCTTTATATGCATAGGCCAAATTGTAGTATGCATTTGCATAATTTTGCTTGAGAGCCGCTGATTTTTGAAACAGAGTAATTGCATCGGTATATTGTTTTTTTTTCATTGCTACGGATCCAAGTTCCATGCGAAGAATCGGGTTATATGGATCGAGTTCTATAGCTTTGTTATATGATGCGATTGTCCAGGTATCCGCGCCCTGTGCGATTTCTGTAAGCTGGTTATAAATACGGGCAAGATTTTCCCACGCGAGGACGTTTTGAGGATTCAATGTTGTCGCTAACTTTGCTTCCCGAATGCTTTGCTGGATAAGCTGCGCAATAAGCTCTCTATCTTTTTTAGCCTGTTCAGGTGTCTCTTTTTCAGCAGCCTGATTCACAGCATTCGTCAGAGATATCGCAAGTGCCAGATTGGTCTGGCTATAAATTATGTGATAGCGGCTGATATATGGATTTGCTTTAATAGCTTTAATCTGAAGATTATACGTCTGTGTCCCATTATTTTCTTTTGCCTTTCCTAGTGATGAGTAAAAAATATGTTCAGCATTATACAATCGATATAGTCCATAACCGGCTGCGCCAGTGACTATAAGTGTTATGCAAACTATGAGCAGTTTTGCCCATACCGCAGAAATGGGGCGAATTGTAATATGTTGTTTTTGTGTGTGTGCCGAGGTCACATAAATACATGTGACTGCGCATAATACTGCAATAGATGGTGGTGCGAAGAGAAGTGCTGCGAATGCCAGATATAAACTGAGCGATTCTATACTCAGCTTATGTGAGGGAATCAGACTTTTTGCTAAAAGTATCACAGATGCGAGTCCGAAAAGCCCGTATATTGTCGTCATATGAAAAAGCATATTCGCATTTGTTGTAAACCGAATGTTCCATACTGGGGACATATTGTAACTTTGTGGTCTACCAAGACTAAAAGCCGTAAGGAAATTTTCGGCACCGGTCCCAATAAGCGTGTGTTTCATATTCTTAAGGATTTCCAATGTAATAGCCCATCCCATTGAAAACGGTAAGACTGTTGTTTTCAGATGTGGGAGAAATTGCCAACATGTAACAGCAATACCTACGATAGTCATAAGGGTCATCATGATACTGATTGCCGCATGCATCTCTTTTTTGTGATGAAGTTGTCTATATACATCTTCAAGCATCATCGGCAGGATCATGCTGAGGATACCTATTGTTGAGATGCTTGATCCTGTCGGGCTCCACAGTGGATCCGAGAGAAATGATACTGCCGGAAACATCGATTTACCTATGCCAATTGACTGATATACAGCGATGAGTGAAAGTACCGTTGCACTTCCATACATAAACCATCGAAGGTGATGCCTGGTTTGTTCTGTCGTGAACGATGAAATAGTAAACGCCAGTAATAATAGCGATGCAAACATCACAGGCCCGAATGGAGACATGATAGCTTCTACCTTATTTGACGAACTAAACCATACACTGATGAGCGATACAATCGTGCATGCAAATAGCCCAAACACGTAGGATGAATATTCTACATGAAGCGATCGTTTTGTATAGAGATACTGTAGGACCCACAGGAGTAATGATACTATTCCGAGGGTTGCTACGATAAACCATTTCCCCATATCGTAAAAATCTTGGATGAACGGAACAAAAATAATTGGGATTGCCGCAACCAGAGCCATCATGCTCCACATGTACAATCGCTTAAGAGGATGTGTTTTCAGATTCATGTATGTCTACTATAAAAGAGCATATCTGTTTAGTAAAGAGATGCATACTGAATCACATATATAATAGTGGTATGTTGATTCACTATTTTATATATAAATATATTTATATATTTAATTATATAATTTGATATATAAAATATCTTTTATAAAATAAATATATATCAAAATATATCATAAAATAATGAGAGAATGATGTTACTTCTTATAGGCAGACACAATAATAGATGATCCCGGAAATGGATGATGGAAGGGGAATAGTGATGCTTCCAGCACCAGTAGTTTTGTAAGACATACATTGAAAAAAGAAGGAATATGTGGAAGAGAAACTTTGTTGGTAGAATGTATGGTAGAAATTCTTGATAGAAGAGTGAGCGGGTAGAGTAGTGCGAACATATATTGAGCATGACGTATGGTAAATCCTGCATCTCGTATGAATTTCATGAGTGACTCTTTTGTATACCGATACTTTGCATCCATAATCTGATCATGTCTGCTCCATAACGATGGCATAGCACAGTCCGTAACAATGAGCATTCCTCCCGGCTTTAGTACTCTATAGACTTCTGAGAGTACTGCCTTTTCGTCTATTCCTTTATGATAGAGCACATCAAAGATTGTTACTAAATCGAATGCTGCATCCTTGAACGGAATCTTGTTAGCGGAGGCGTGTATGACGTTTAATCCTCGTTGCCTGGCAAATGAGGCGGCCCTCTTATTTTTTTCAATGGCCATAACATCGCCCCATTTGCTAAGGAATTTTGTCGTACCACCTGTGCCACATCCTATATCAAGTATCTGAGGCGTTTTTTTATGGAAGCCCGAAAGAGCAGACCGTATAAACGCCTGTTTTCCAACAAACCAAAAATACGTGTCCTCATTCAAAAACATTTCCTGATACGTGAATGGTTTCATGCCCGATTGAGTGAACGAATATGTATATACTAGTGATTATACACAGATTGGGTATGATGCCTGCACGCATCGTTATATACTCGATCGAGAATCTATAAACGTATAGTCTAAATGGCCTGTAGTTGACATTTGCACTGAAAGACCGTATTACTACATATAGGGAGTATTACGTATGTCAGATGATTGCTTCAATGAGTATTTTCAAAGTGATAGCAGTGGAAATCATATATCCTGTATATATCGTACCGATGCAGAATTATTTTCACTTCTCGTTCCATTTTTTACGGCAGGACTTCAAAAGCGAAATAGGTGTGTATACATAACAAGTGAGCACACGTCTGAAAGAATAATTGATGCGTTCGATCTCATGGGACTGAACCTATCTGATTATATTGAAAATGGTGATTTTATATTCCTTAATCATACACAGGTGTACACTCATGATGGAAATTTTCAAGCAGATTCTGTTATTTCATCAGTTCTACGTACTGAATCGTCTGCAATACATGAAGGGTATGCGGGATTATGGGTTACGGGCAATGGATCGTGGTTACAAGAACACACACAGGTAACTTCAGACTTTATGAAATACGAGGCAAAAGTAAACAGTGCCATCCAAGAAACGACAATTACTGCAATATGTCAGTATAACGAACAGAAATTTCCACCTCATGTTCTCATAGATGTTATTCGTACACATCCTGACGTGTATCTGTATGATAGGTTTTTACCCAGTAAATATTTTGCTCCGTCAGACAATTTTATTCCATTGGCCCATGGCGATTCAGATAGAGAGAAATATGAACAAATTATTGCTTCTCTGTGATCTCTGGTTGACCGGTGTATGCTGTTTCCTTTATCGTGTGGCTGTGTAATACTATATATATGAAGCAATCCACTAAACACGGTTTTACACTCATGGAAATTCTGATTGTGGTTTCCATACTTCTGCTTCTACTGTTTCTTGTCATGCTGAATTTCAAAACACAGCTCAATAGAGCAAACGATGCAAAACGAAAAACTGATCTGCAAAAGATTCAAAAGGCATATGAAGAGTATTTTAATGATAAGGGGTGTTATCCTGATCAATGGGTCCTTCGTTCATGTGGTGGAAACGGTCTTGATCCGTATTTACCCAAAATTCCCTGCGATCCTGTAACAAAACTCCCGTATCTTTACGTACCCGGATCTCCGCGTGTATGTTCGGGATATCGTGTCTGTACAAAGCTTGAAGACACAAAAGACCCTGACATTACACGCATTGGGTGTGATCCTGTAAGTGGTTGCGGGTTTTTACCGGGATATAATTACTGTGTAGCTTCAGGGTACGAATCAACATCCGCCGGCGGTGGCTATGCAACCGTCTTTGATCCGGCACTCTGGACTCCTACGCCTACTGTTCCACCAATATTTGCCGGAGCGTATGCATGCAGACAGGATGGGCAATGCAATGATGTGGGTGATCCTCAAAGTCTTGGTTGTCCCGCGTCGTTTGCAGATCCAAATTGCAGTAATAACTGCGATAATCCGGCATACAGATGTCCGTAAATATGATATACCTATGTATATGAAGCATATGTTAAAGTCTCATTCAGGATTTACATTGATGGAACTTCTTGTTGTTATGGCAATTCTTGGAATTTTGATCGTTGCCGGTCTTGGTAGTTTCACGTCTTCACAAAAAAAATCCAGAGATATTAAGCGCAAAAGTGATTTACGGCAAATTTCGTTGTCTCTGGAGACCTATTATAATGATTTTGGAGCATATCCGCTTTCTGATTCTTCTACGCATCAGATAAAAGGATGCGGCAGTGCAGGGACGTCTTTGTGTGATTGGGGGAGCCCGTGGAAAAAGACTCCGGCAAGCGGTACGGCCACTGTATACATGATTACATTGCCCTCTGATCCTTCATCTTCACGGTCCTACTACTATGATTCGGACGGGACATATTACCGTTTATATGCTAGTCTAGAAAATGAGAAGGATGAAGGCGCCGGTGTAAAACAAGCAGGATATGGATCTCTGGCATGTGGCGGATCGAATGCCTGTACCTACGCTATATCAAGTCCAAATGTCGCGGTAGAGTGAGTAGATGGTTTATGGTTGATGGTTCATAGCGTGACTATGAACTATGAATTATGAACCACGAACAACACAACAAAGGTTTTACCTTAATAGAAATATTGGTCGTTATTGCAATCATTGCAATCCTTGTGGCTTTTGTATCTTCAAACTTTTTGGGGGCGAGGCAACGGGCTAAAGATGTAAAAATAAAAGCGGAATTTAGACAGGTGAAAAACGCACTGCGGTTGTATTATAACGATTTCAACGTATACCCGGGTCCGTCCTCAACCGCAACAAATACCTTCAACGGATGTAAGTCAGGCTCTCCGCCGAATGAAGACTGTCTGGCAGAATGCAGCGGTGTATTTGCGTCTGGAGCGAGTTGTTCTACGGATGTGTATATGAAATTACTCCCTCCACCAAGCGATTATGCCTGGTATTATCAGCAGAGAAATAGCGGTAATGATTTTTGCATGTGGAGCACTCTTGAAAATGTATCTGATCCTGAAATAGCAAAGTCACATCTTCGCTGCGATGCAGTATGTCCATCAGGTGTTGTTTCTTCTACTGACTATGTCGTATGTGCAGACTGAAGATAGTATCATATACATGATTGAGAGTACCTGTGTTTGCTTGCCGTATGTCATATGATTCCTACCTCAAAAATCCATGGTGATGAACGTGCCCTATATCAGCAAATGAATACACGCGTTGAATACACGAAAATCCTTCTGTTGTCTGGTATATCTGCAATGCTTATGATTTTGAGCTTGCAGACAGTGTTTCGCACCCATGATACCAGATCAAACGCTGCAAACAGTGGCCCTATGCTTGCCATACTTCCGTCAACCGTAACAATATCTACAGGCGAAACAGCTTCTTTTGCCGTGTCTGTTGCCAGCAGATTAGATTCTATTGCTGCAGTATCGCTGGATATACCATATGACACGCAGGTGCTGGATGGCGTAACATTTGTGCCAGGACAGCAGTTTCCTGTTGTACTCAGTGCTCCGACATCTAACAACGGCAGATTTACTATAACAGTCGGTGTCTCACCCGGGCATCCATATTCAGGAACGGGTGTTATAGGAACATTGAAAGTCCGCGGTGTAAAAAATGCACGGATACCATTAGGATTTGGGGATGGTACTGCCGTTGCTTCCATTGGAAAAACATCTAATTCCGTAACATCTAAAACTGCTGCAACAGTTGTCGTAACCGGTGCTCCCGGTACTCAGAAATACTTTGCAATAGCTTCACGTCAGACAGAACAAGCTGTCTCGCAAAACAATGTGGATGCACTGCCTGCATCAGGAGATGATATCCATGGCTCTTCAGGCGCTTCTTCAGGGCCTTCAGCAATCGGTTCGACCGATGGAAAAACAGAGTATTCTCCATATAAGGCCAATGATGACGCAAAAGAAATAGGAATAGTTCCCGTTATCCTGTTGTTTTTTCAGAATATTTGGAAAAGGTTGCTATCATTTTTTTAGGACTATTTCCCGTAATATTGAATAGCCATCGCATAGTCGTATATGGTAAATGGCTTGCCGAATCGGGTCTGTATGAGAACAATGTCATCTGTGTTTACTTTCCCGTCTCCTGTGAAATCTCCATAGGTTTTCAGAGAAGATGTTGATGTGGCCCTTTGGGACGTGATCATTGTTGGAACAGGTGTTCCTGAAGATATTCGTGTAGGTGTGGGTGTCTCTGATGTGCGACCAGTCGGGATTATGTTTGTAGTTGTCGGTGTTGGAGTTATTGTTCTTGTTGTAGGTGTCGGGGTCCTTATTTGTGTGGGTGTCGGCGTGAGGATAGAATTTGCTGATTTGCATACTGTTAGCGATGCATAGCATATACCTGTTGTGAGTCCTGGAAGATATGTCTGCAGATTAGTGCTGCACAACGCCTGTGTGCCGTTGCAATCTATCTGAGCATTATTGTATGTATTTGATGTATTTATGCATGATTTTGATGTTTTATGATAGTAGTAAAGAATGGTGCAAACATTTGTTGGAAATGGAGTCATCTGAAGGATACCATATGAAGACATATAGGCTGCTCTCAATGCCTTTCTTCTGGTCGCATTTGTTTGGGTGTATTGAACTGCATATTGATTTACTGCAGCCATATTGTCTGATCTTGGATTACTGAGCATTGTATGAGTATACATCCAGGTAATCATTCTGCTTATATAAGGAGATGCAGCCGTGATTTGTTGTTTGAGCTTGTCTATAGTTGTTGGAATATAGTTGACGAACGCATCTGATCCGGGTGTGAACGACTCTATGTTTGCCCAGGCTTCTTTTCCTGAATATGAAGACACGGCATCTTTCAATGCTCTGAAATGATCTGATGAACGTGCATAACTCGTTGTAAGTTGTGATCCCATGCTGTCCTGCGGCGCTACTATATCTATGGATGTCAGGCTGTATATGTTGGTAAACGCTTGTTTTGACTTTGCATAGTCTGTGCTTTCTTTTTGAAACGGAGAATAGAGTATTTTTTTACTTGGTTCTTTTTGTTTGATTTTAGCGGACATTTCTTTTAGGAATGTTACTTGTGGGTATGTAGACACAGACAAATATTCTGTATCTGTTTCCGCGTATATATAAAACCCTCGTATGATTGGATCTGACCAGGATACGCCAGAATTTGACACTGTTTGTTTCAGCGTATCTATCGTTCTCAGACTCATAGCTATGAGTCTGCCTTTATCTGTTGCCTCATTTGAGGCATCTCCGCTATGAAATATAAAACAAGGAGAATCAACCGCAAAATCCCCAAGGCTAAAATATACTGACATGTTAAATTCTTTTGCTAATTTTATGAACGTTGGTATGTATGGGGGGCTCCCAGCTTGAATGCGTGAAGAAATTTGTTCCGTATATGCTCCAGATTGGCAATTTTTAGTCAATTGGTTCGTGAGCATAAGGATGACAGTGTCTATACCTGTATCATGAAGCTCCTGAAAAAACTCCCTATACGCAGATTCCGAGGAATAAAACAAATCAGGAACGACAAATGTTCCTGTTATTGGTGCTGCAGCATAAATTAGCTTTGGTATAAGCAACAGATATATACAAATGAAGAAAATGATTACATGGTGTGCAACGTATTTCATATACATGTTAATTGACGATCCACCAGTTGAATTCAACCGGTTGGGTGAGTGCAGTATCCAATGCCACTGTAAAGCTTGTACCGGCAACTTTCTGAGCCACATAGAGCACCTGATTGCCTGTGGATGTGATGGGCGTGATGTAGATAAGACTCTGGTCTGTGACTCTGGCATTGGCAATAGTGATCGATCCGGTGCCTGCAGGAATGGTGCCCTGGCCTATGGTTGCTTGTGTAGTGGCGCTTTCAGTGGCAGTCAGTGCACCATCAAATTTCGTTGGAATTGTCAATCTGTCGACGTACAGTGTTCCCGAAACCGATGCTCCTGTAGCATCGAGAGATTGCGTCTTCACCGCTGCAAAATTTGCTGAACCTGATGCATCTATTGATCCTACTTCTTTTCCGAGTTCACCTTTGAATACCAACTTTGCAAAGCTTGAAGTTGATGACTCTGTGTCATATTTGGACAGATTGAACGAGAGATCAGCTCCGTTTGGACTGATTGTATTAGCGCCAAGAACACCACCAATATTTAAGTTACCGGTAAGTTCAAGATTGCCGTTTATCATAACATTGCCGTTGGTCGTGATAATCATGGTGCCGCCCATGATGTCGAGGACTGCAAGCCTGTCTTTTTGCAGATAGAGTGGCTCAGATGTCGTTTGAATTGTACTGTTTTCCAGTCTGATTGAGCCATCGATCATGAGTGTCCCTCCAATGGTTGTGTTAGCCAAAAGTGTCTCTCCAAATACTGCAAGGGATTCCGTCATCGTAATATCGCGGGTAATCTCAACATGGTTTGCGCCCTGATCGATGGTTGCTCCAAGATCAGCAAGTATGGCAGATGCGGAAGCTCCATAAGTATTGCTGAATTGTTGTATGGTTGTGTTATTCACAATTGCGGATGGACTGCCGGTAAGCTCTCCAAATGGTGTCATAATACGATCTGCATATAGAGTTCCAGAAACGGTTGCCTGTGCAGTTGAAAGTTCTGTGCTCTCAAGCACGTCTGTTTTGACTGATTCTGCCGTAAGTGCTCCGGCAACTGATGCGTCACCTGCTGTGGTAAGTGTTGTGGCAGAGAGTGATCCGAATGAACCGGTTTGAGCTGACAGCGTTCCTGAAATAGTTGCATTTGTAGCTGTGATTTCATCTGTCGCGAGTGTATGTGTCTGTATACGATCTGCTGTTAATGATCCTTCGAGTGTCAGATTGCCATCTGTATCAAATTGAGCGGCAGCTGTCCCTTCCGAATTTGTAATACGGAGCGTCTGATTGCTGTTTAACTGAACTGCTATACCTGCACTATCCGATGCAATAGGGGAGATAGTGTCAAATTGTGATGAACCACTTGAAATTGGATTCGATCGCATGACATCAAGAATATAGTCACGCAGTGTCTGATTGCCGATTGAAAGTGAATCTGTAACAAGCCTCCTGGTCGTAATAGAACCTGCCGTCAATGTTCCGATAATACTTCTGGAGAATGCCGAAACTTCATTGAGAATGTCTCCAGATGCAGTTTTGACCTGATATGTAAATGACGATTCAGAGACTTGGGTTTCTTCTATATGCACATTATCTATACTGGTTGTGTCTCCGATCACATCGCCGCTTCCTGAAAGTGCCAGCTCTATGCCATCGTTAAGAACGAACCCGGGTGTGTCTGAATCTGCGCGTGTATTTTGCCATTTATCAGAATCAAATCTCGGTGCTGTAAGTCTATAGGAAACCACACTTGGCTTAGATGTGTAGATGGTCAGAGTAAATGCCTGTGGGTTTACAACATACCAAACTCTGGCATTGCTGGCAGGGGAGAGCAGCACAACCATATCATTGATATGCTTTCGTAAGTTCGTTACCTTGGAGAAAAGCCAGAGATCAGATCCCTGTGCGACAGTATTAAAGTCTACAACTGTCTTATATCCGACTCCTGCTTCAAATGTATTTGTTGCGACAGATCCTGCAACTTCTTCGTTTTGTCCGACCATACCTGATAGGTATGTTGCATATTTTTCACCGTTAATCGTATATGGAGGATCGATGGTTCCGGCATCTATCTTTCCATCTCCGGCTCCGATGGTAAGCATAGCCGATCCGGATGCTCCATAAATAGTGGTATTACCATTTGCTGCTATGGTAAACGGTGCAATCGGACGAAGTCCTGCATCTCCGGCAGGAGACATGTTGATCGTGAATCCACCGGCATTCAAAATATCCAGTGATGCAACGCCAGTAAACTTCATGGTTCCTGACATAGATGCTGACGTGCCGCTGTTGGCAGGATCTGTATAGTAGCTACCTGCGGAATTACCGATATCAACAAACCGTTCACCATAGACGTATCCATTGCGGTCAATTCTAAAGACCTTTGATCCGGATGCCGACGCTGTCATGACATCCTGATTTTCATACTGATCGACAAGTAGTGCCGCTTTCCCTGTAAAGCTTGCTGCTCCAGGATTATTCGTAACTTGAAAGCGTGAAATCGGGGAAGTTGTCCCAACACCGACCTGTCCTTTATCCGTTGAAATATATAATCGGGTATTTGTTCCGAGTGTGCTGTCTGATTGATCAAAAAACAAGTTTCCGGTTTGGTTATATATTGAGTAGTCAGTGTACGTATCTGATGTTGTGCCTCGTTGTAGTTTTAATCCTACGGTTTGACCACTGCCGGTTGTTGCCGTAATTTTTGCGTAGGCATCTCCGTTATTTGATATCTCAAGCATTTCGCCCGGGGCTGATGTACCAATTCCGACATTTCCTGATTTATCAACAACAAACGGTGTTGTGTCCGTATATGTGCCATCATCATTAACCCGAAGTGCAAGCGCATTGGTTCCTGTTTGAGCAGTAGTAATATTTAGCGCTGTTCCATCTCCTCCGGCAGCTCCTAATAATCCTATTTTTAGAGCGTTTCCATCTACGTTTGCGCTTGCGCTATTGTATTCAATTTTGCCAAGATCTCCGGTCCATGATGAACCGGGTGTTCCCGTTGCGGAGATTGAGAGCAATCCTCCTGTTGTGAGACCTGTAGATAGCGTGTTTATAGATATTCCTGTGCCCGTTGTCAGCGCGTTTGCACTGAAATCAGCCAGTGTTCCTGTGGTGAGAATTGAATCGTTAAAATCCAGACCTGTTGCTGATGTTGATGTGCCAAGATAGTTGTAGGTGAAATTTCCATTTCCGTCTATGGAAAGTGCCGGTGTTTGAATTGTTTCACCTGTTGTGCTTTGCGTTGTCGTGGATGTTGTATTGAATACACGCAGCAGGTTATTTACTGTGACGGAATTTTTGGTTAGAGCCGGACCTGCCAAAGACGAGAGAGCAGAGTAGAGCGATACTTCGCTTGACTCCATCCACACGCGGGTTGCTGAATCGTTTGTCCCTGCAATAGATAAGACCGCTTGATTGTTGCATGTTGTCGTGCCTCCATTGTATGGAGGGCATGGTGTTCCTGCTATGGAGATGGATATTGCATCATTTGCACTAAACTGTGTCCCTATATCATCATCCTTTCCTGTATTTGCCGTTGCATCGTACAAATCCACTGCAGAATCACTTTGCAGTCCAATGACTGTGGTTCCGCCTGTGTTTGTCGTAGAATCGTCTGAACCGACATACAAGTACTGATTGCTATCATCTACGGCAAGCGCTTTGGGTCGACTCATACCGATTACTCCCGTACTCGCATTTCCAAGGAGCTGTTGATATGTATCGCCTCCGGTAACACCTGTAATACGTGATGCTGTATGGTTTTGCAGCGCTCTGTAACCGGTAAGATAGATTTGTTTCACTTGACCCGCTGTGAGTGTCTCTGCTGTGACAAAAATTTCATCAATCCTACCGAGAACGGCATTTAATGCTGTTGTTGCCTGAGTGGCACCGATTTGAAATCTGGTTGGCGTTTGTGCTGATGTGACTGAACCTGTCGCTAGTTTTGATCCGTTCACATAACAGGAAATATTTCCAGATGTGTCTGTAGTCATGACAACGTGATACCAGGTGTTAATACTTGCGGCTACTCCTGAGTTCACTTCAGTGTATGATGACCCGTTTGCAGAGCAGGTGATATTTGCATTTGTACCGTCTCCTTTTGTTCCAATACCCCACGATACTTTGCTGGCAGTATTTGCGTCGGCTGATACCCACATTTCAGCTGTCCCGTTTGTTGTTGTCAGCGATGTCGGATATACCCATGCGCCGACAGTGACAGGCGTTGTGGCAGGTATTAATACGTTCGAGTTGACGGATGTTGCTGTATCAGATCCGGCATCAAGCCCGATTGCAATGCCGCGAACGCCGGAATTCTGATAGGTGAGTGAGGTTGCTGTAAGATCTGTTACTTTCATAGATCGATCCTGCAGATTTCCTGATGTGTCGTATGTCCAGTGACCACGGATATCACCGATCAATTCTTCGGTAAGGGTATAGAATTTTCCATACTGAACCGATCCGTTGCTTTCATCACCCATTTTATCCTGGATTATAGTAAGACCTCCTGTAGATCCTGAGTAAATTGTGTCAGATTTTCCGTCAACTTTTGATGTGCCTGATGTGACAATGAGAGCATCCGGAGCACCGGTAAACAATATAGAACCTGCAAGCATGGGTCCAGCAACGTTAGCAGCGCCATTAATCTTTACCCCGCCTGTTGTCCATGCAACATCAGGAGTACCGTTAAGTTCTGAGACAGTATCTGTTGAAACGTTATTCCACCTCTCAACATTCCCTGACGCTTCATTGAGCGCATATAAATTACCATTCTTTGTTACCCATACGTTGTTATAATCATCATTTGTAACATCTGAGTAGCTATACACAGCGCGATCTGTTTCGTGAATAACAGAAGTGCCGGTGTCAGTTGCCACTGCAATCAGTGTGTTTCCGTTTTGGTCAATGGTGCCGTGAACATCATTTACGACCGTATCAACGATTGGTGAAGATGGACCTGCTGTCCAGGTGACTGTCGAGTTTCTGGAACCAACGGTTTTATTTCCAAAATAATCATTCGTTGCATTGTATTTCAGTGCCCGATCTTCTTTAAAATCAATGACATATAATCCGCCGACCGTACTATTATTTCCGTAATAAATTTTACCGTTGAGCGCAAATACACTTGACCCTACTGAGTTTGTTGTCGGACCGATCATTTGCTCGGTTGCACCTGATCCCTTGTCAAACTCCATCCAGACTGTATTGGTTTTCGCATCAAAAACATACAGTTTTGTTGTTGATGCTACGAGGATTGCTTTCTCCGGGAATTCTCTGGTGCCGCATCGATCGTCCGTATCCTGCACACAATTTGCCGCCGTATTATCTATAGTTTCGTTATACCAACTGCTTGCCTTTGCTCTGCTGTCATTTCTCCAGGATCCACTGTCAGGATCTTTACTGGTGTCGTACACAAATGTTGCCGTTACATTTGCCGGTGTCCGGAGATCTGTTCTGATGTTTCGACCTGTGGTGAGATCAGATCCAAGAATTTCACCTGTTGAACCGTTTAATAAAATAAGTGCGCTTGCTGTTGATGTGGTGGATTGTCCGTTTCCAAGATCGCTGCCCAGTGCAATACTACGATCAACGACAGGGTAGGGGTAGAGAAGATTATTTGACTGCGTCATAATAACTTCTCCGTTTGCACCCATGAGCCCTGTTCCACCCGTGGCCCCTGATGGCCCTGTGACGCCCGTACCACCTGTCGCACCTGTGTATCCTGTTGGGCCATTTGCACCTGTAGATCCTGTAGAGCCGGTAGAGCCAGTCATTCCGGTTGGGCCATTTGCGCCTGTCGCACCGGTTGAACCTGTCATGCCAGTTGCACCTGTCGGTCCGCTTGCTCCATTTGCGCCTGTTGCACCGGTTGAACCTGTCATGCCTGTTGCGCCTGTCGGTCCGCTTGCTCCATTTGCGCCTGTTGCACCGGTTGAACCTGTCATGCCTGTTGCACCTGTCGGACCATTGTCTCCTGTTGCACCTGTCGTTCCTGTTGGTCCTGTAACTCCGGTCATACCGGTTGGTCCGTTTGATCCAATAGCGCCTGTTCCGCCTGTCGCACCTGTTGATCCTGTTGTTCCTGTTGGGCCATTTGCGCCTGTCGCACCGGTTGAACCCGTGGCCCCTGAAGCACCCGTGGATCCTGTTGGACCATTGGCCCCTGAAGCACCTGTTGATCCTGTCGACCCTGTTGGACCACTTGCCCCATTTGCTCCAGTGGCACCTGTTGAACCTGTGGCACCCGTAGCGCCGGTCATGCCTGTCGGGCCGTTTGACCCTATGAGGCCTGTTCCACCTGTGGCCCCTGTCGATCCAGTTGCACCTGTCGGGCCGTTTGCACCTGTAGCACCTGTTGAGCCTGTCATGCCTGTGGCGCCTGTTGGTCCACTTGCTCCGTTTTCGCCTGTGGCACCTGTCATACCTGTAGATCCCGTCGGACCTTGAACGCCTGTGGCACCTGTCATACCTGTAGATCCCGTCGGACCTTGAACGCCTGTGGCACCGGTTGATCCTGTCGATCCGGTTGGTCCATTAGCTCCTGTTGCTCCTGATGCACCTGATGCCCCAGTTGCTCCAGTTGGACCGATTTCACCAGCTACACCAGTTCCTCCTGTTGCTCCTGTGCTGCCTGTTGGTCCACTTGATCCATTTGCTCCTGTTGCTCCTGTGCTGCCTGTTGGACCAGTGAGACCAGTGCCTCCTGTTGGCCCGTTTACTCCAATGCCTCCGGTTGAACCTGTTGCACCTGATGCCCCTGTAGCACCTGTTGGGCCTGATGCTCCCGCTTCACCTGTAGCTCCAGTCGTTCCAGTAGCGCCTGTTGAACCTGTAGGTCCGAAATCACCTGTTGCTCCAGTGGCGCCCGTTGTGCCGGTTGGGCCCTGAACTCCAGTTGCACCGGTAGCACCTGTAAAGCCTGTTGGCCCTGCTTCACCCGTGGCTCCTGTTGTTCCTGTCGGTCCCTGTACACCCGTTGAACCAGTTGATCCTGTTGTGCCAGTTGAACCTGTTGGGCCGGTTGCTCCGACTCCTCCTGTAGCACCTGTTGAGCCTGTAGACCCTGTAGATCCAGTTGGGCCATTTGCCCCTGTAGCACCTGTTGAGCCTGTCATACCTGTTGCTCCTGTTGGTCCTGTATACCCGGTTGCACCCGTGGATCCTGTTGGGCCATCGAATCCTGTAGCCCCTGTGGAACCCGTGGGTCCTGATGCTCCGGCACCACCTGTAGCTCCTGTAGATCCTGTAGACCCCGTCGTGCCTGTTGGACCATTTTCTCCTGTAGCTCCTGTTGCACCAGTCGCGCCAGTCATACCTGTTGGTCCATTTGCACCCGTTGCGCCTGTTTGGCCTGTAGCTCCAGATGACCCTGTCGCGCCTGTAGGTCCTGAAGCGCCGGCAACACCTGTAGCGCCTGTCATACCAGTTGCTCCTGTTGGCCCTGAAGCACCTATACCTCCAGTTGAACCCGTAGACCCTGTTGATCCTGTAGAACCCGTGGGTCCGTTTCCTCCCGTAGACCCTGTTGATCCTGTAGAACCCGTGGGTCCGTTTCCTCCCGTAGACC
>CAYSEV010000019.1:0-620 GCA_964430295.1 uncultured Gammaproteobacteria bacterium | reverse complement strand
CTGTTGATCCTGTAGAACCCGTGGGTCCTTCTATTCCTGTGGAACCCGTAGAACCCGTGGGTCCTTCTATTCCCGTGGAACCCGTAGAGCCTGTTGGGCCTGCAGATCCCGTAGAACCGGTTGAACCTGTCATACCTGTAGCACCTGTTGGGCCGTTTTCTCCCGTTGCACCTGTTGAACCCGTTGTTCCTGTTGGTCCTTGAACTCCTGTCGACCCTGTTGGGCCTTCAGATCCTGTAGCACCTGTTGAACCTGTTGGCCCTACAAAACCTGTTGACCCTGTTGATCCCGTTGACCCTGTCGGACCGTTTTCTCCTGTTGATCCTGTTGACCCTGTTGGTCCACTTATTCCTGTCGATCCTGTTGATCCTGTCGACCCTGTTGGACCATTGCTGCCTGTCGCACCTGTTTCTCCTGTTGGGCCGTTTTCTCCCGTTGCACCTGTTGAACCCGTTGGGCCACTTATTCCTGTAGCTCCAGTTGCCCCAGTTGGTCCATTTGAACCTGTTGCTCCTGTTGTACCAGTCGTACCGGTTGGTCCTGATGCTCCGATACTTCCAGTCGCTCCTGTTGACCCTGTCGACCCTGTTGGACCGATTGCCCCCGTAGCACCTGTGGCT
>CAYSEV010000018.1:16474-22693 GCA_964430295.1 uncultured Gammaproteobacteria bacterium | reverse complement strand
TATCCATATCCGAAAGGAGTTATATGAATCTAAAAAACATTAAACCAGGTAAAAATCCGCCGGAAGACGTCAACGTCATTATCGAGATCCCGGAAGGATCGATGATTAAGTATGAACTCGATAAAGAAGCAGGTGTTATTGCAGTTGACCGATTTGTGCGAACAACCATGGGATACCCTGCAAATTATGGATTTGTACCAAATACGACAGCAGGAGATGGAGATCCGGTAGATGTCTTGGTGTTATGCAGTCAGCCACTCCATCCGGGAGTTATGGTCAATGTTACTCCGATTGCCATGCTTGAGATGGAAGACGAATCAGGACCTGATGAAAAAATCATCGGTGTACCAAGCGAAAAATCAGATCCGATGTTTGGGTGTATGAAAGATGTCGGAGATATTTCTGAACACGTCAAAGCAAGAATCAGACATTTCTTTGAACACTATAAGGAACTTGAACCGGGGAAGTGGGTAAAACTCAAGGACTGGAAGGGTAAGAAAGAAGCAATGGCAGCAATACAGGCCGGATTAACAAAGTAAACCTATGACAGACATTGGCAAAATCAACACATCAGATATATCGGTAGAAATGCAAAAGTCCTATCTGGACTATGCCATGTCTGTTATCGTCGCTCGTGCTCTTCCTGATGTGCGGGATGGCATGAAACCGGTCCATCGCAGAATTCTATATGCGATGCATCAGATTGGACTTCATCACAACGCAAAATATAAGAAAAGCGCGTCGGTTGTCGGAGAAGTGTTGGGAAAGTATCATCCTCATGGAGATAGTGCTGTGTATGAAGCGCTTGTTCGTCTGGCCCAGGACTTTACCATGCGATATGCGCTTGTAGACGGACAAGGAAACTTTGGGTCAGTTGATGGAGATCCGCCAGCCGCCATGCGTTACACAGAAGCCCGCTTGGCAGGCATATCTGATGAAATGCTTCTTGATATAGAAAAAGAAACGGTTGACTTTATCCCTAATTTTGACGGAACAATTGATGAACCAGTATATCTGCCGGCAAAACTTCCAAATCTTCTTTTGATGGGAAGTGAAGGAATCGCCGTCGGTATGGCCACGAAAATTCCGCCACACAACCTGACAGAGGTTATCAATGCCATTGTCTGCATGATTGATAAAACCAAGATCACAGATACGCATTCTGAGGCGCAGAAAAAAGATGCAACAAAAAAAGCTGCGACAGAGATTACCCAAACAGCAGAGACAGATGGCCGATACCATTTTGATTTTGATGTCACGGTCGACGATCTGATGGAGCATGTACAGGGACCTGATTTCCCAACCGGTGGAGCAATATATGATATCAATGAAATCAAGTCTGCTTATGCGACAGGCCGTGGAAAAATTGTGATGCGAGGTAAAGCAGATATAGAGGATATAGGAAATGGTAAATCCGCAATTATCATTACAGAGCTTCCGTATCAGGTAAATAAAGCGCAGTTGGTCGCAAAGATAGCAGATCTCGTAAAAGATAAAAACCTTGAAGGCATTAGTGATCTTCGTGATGAATCTGATCGCCGCGGAATCCGCATATACGTTGAACTAAAACGGGATGCCAGACCAAAACAGGTGCTTAATAACTTGTATAAGCAAACAAGCCTTCAGACGACATTTCCAGTCAATACGGTTGCGTTGGTTGATAATACACCGCAAACTTGCAGCTTAAAACTGATTTTGGAAGAGTACGTAAAACACCGCCATGATGTTGTGCGCCGACGCAGTGAATTTGAACTTCGCCAGGCTAAGGCACGTGAGCATATATTGGAAGGCTTGAAGATCGCGGTGGATCATATAGATGAAGTCATCGCCATTATCAAAAAAAGTAAGGATGCAGATGAAGCCAAAAAGAAGTTAATGGAACGGTTTGGGCTTTCTGATATTCAAACTACAGCAATTCTTGATATGCAGCTTCGAAAACTGGCGGCCCTTGAGCGCCAGAAGATTGAAGATGAACTTGCCATGATACGCGAAACTATTGCATATCTTGAAGATCTGTTGGCACATCCTGAAAAGATATTAAAAGTTATCAAAGACGAGCTTGCCAAGCTGAAAGAAAAATATGGTGATGAACGCCGCACAAAAGTCTATAAAAGCAAAGTCGGTGAATTTAGTGAAGAGCAACTGATTGCCAACGAAGACGTGATTATCACGATGAGTGAATCAGGATATATAAAGCGACTTCCGAAATCCACCTTTAAAATGCAGGAGAGGGGCGGAAAAGGCGTGATAGGCATGGCAACAAAGGAAGAAGATTCCATAGATAAGATTGTAGCAGCCCAAACTCACGATAACATGCTCTTTATCACCGATCGTGGCCGTGTGTATCAGGTGCGTGTCTGGGATATCCCCGAGACATCCAGACAGGCAAAAGGGCAGGCTGTGGTTAATTTGATCAATACTGAATCAGGAGAGAAAGTCACTTCTGTTCTAGCCTATTCACTCAAGCGTGCTGAACAGAAAGAGCAGGGAGTACAATTTATTCTGATGGCGACCAAAAACGGTACCGTAAAGAAATCCAAATTATCTGAATACGAGAACATCAGACGAAGCGGAATCGTTGCCATTAAACTGGAAAAAGGTGATGAGTTAGCCTGGGCAAAACTGACAAGTGGCAGTGATGACATCCTTTTGGTTTCGCATGAAGGAAAATCCATCCGATTCTCTGAAACAGAAGTCCGACCAACCGCACGAGACACAATGGGAGTACGTGGAATTTTACTTAAGTCTCCTGATTATGTCGTCAGCGTAGATATGATTAATGATGAGACGAAAAAAGGTGATTTCCTTACCATTATGGAAAAGGGAATCGGCAAAAAAACCGCAATTAAAGACTTCCCGAAGCAAAAAAGAGGCGGGCAGGGCGTAAAGGTTGCAGAGGTGAAAGATAAAACAGGAAAAGTAGTCGTTTCACAAATCGTCCCGGCCGATACAGAAAGCGTTATCCTGACATCCACAAAAGGACAGGTGGTAAAGCTTCCGGTCAACTCAATCCCGCATCTGGGTCGGGCTACCAGTGGAGTAATCCTTATGCGATTTACAGATAAGGGTGATACGATTGCCGCAGCGACGTGTCTGACAAAATAATCAACTTTGTTGCTTTCCATACGTATGTTCTGATGTTTTAAAACATCAGAACGATGATGAATTTGAGGATTTTGATTTTGGACGAAGACCACCGTATGCAAACTTATGCAACTTGGTTTTGGAGAATATATCTGAGAACGTATCTTCCAATTTTTCTAGAAATGATTGCCATTTTTCTTCTCGACGCACCATCGCAATTGCGCGTCTGTATCCGTTTCCTTTATTCTTCAGCCAATAATTCACTCCATTAACCGTTGAAACACTGACATTCATGATTGAATGAATGGTTCTCTGATCATATCCCTTTTCGAGTAAAAACGCGATTGCAAGTCGTTTTCCTAACATGATTTTTTCTGTTGGAGTCAGCAAATCATCCAATAATTCTTCAATATGTGATTCAGAATGAAAATCAGCCAGTACCCGACGAAAGAGGGTAAACATTTGAGCTTCCAATGATTTCGATAATGGAAACCGAGATATTTGAGACATAGTCTCTTTCTGATGTTTTAAAACATCAGAACATGTACTGATGATATACTAACAAGTATGATACTTGACGGCAAGATGATTTCAAACGAGTTGTTGAACAAAATTCAGCATAGCGTTGATGAATTGAGACAGAAAAATATTACGCCTTCACTTGCGGTTATTTTGGTAGGAAATGACCCAGGATCACTTTCATATATCAAACAAAAGCAAAAAGCAGGCGAACGTGTGGGTATACGCGTGCTCTTTGAACAGTTTCCCGAGACTATTTCTCCGGATGTATTGGAATCTGCTATCGCTCATTACAACGCGGATCCTACCGTTCATGGCCTGATTATCCAACGACCTGTACCACTGTTTTTTGGAGATACCGGCAATATTCTTGATAGTGTGTTGCCTCATAAAGACGTAGATGGATTTTTACCGAACTCACCATATCAGGTACCGGTCGCCCGCGCCGTGATTACAATACTCGAACATGCTCACGCAACATTGTCGAATGAGGGACTCATACATAAACCATTTGCAGATTGGCTTTCACAGGAGCGTATTACAGTTATTGGCAGGGGAGAGACAGCCGGGAAACCTATCACAGATCTTCTGACACGAATGAATTGTGCGACGTCCGTTATAACATCAAAAACATCACATCCTGAAGTTTTATTAAAACAATCTGGCATAATTATCAGTTGCGTTGGTAAAAAGGAAGTTGTCAAAAAATCATATATACAAAAAGGGGCGATACTTATATCTGTAGGATTGTGGAGAGATTCTGAAGGAAAGCTCCACGGAGATTATGAATCTGCAGATATTGAGAAAATTGCAGGTTTTTATACGCCGACACCGGGGGGTGTAGGACCGGTTAATGTTGCAAGTCTTATGCAAAATGTGATCGATGCATGTATACTACAAGGAGAGTCTGCTTGATATAGACACACACATATAAATTGTACGATATGTTTAAGGAGGCTGTATGAAAGACCTAAGTGGCGCAATTATTATATTTTTTATTGCTTTATTTGCATTTATAAAGCTCGCTGGGCCACTACCACTCTCAATATCCAGCGTCACAACGACAAAAACGGATTCATTTACTGTCTCAGGAGAGGGGAAGGTTACTTTGGTGCCGGATATTGCACGCATTGAGGCAGGGGTTACTGCACAGGGACCATCGATAAAGGTTGTGCAGCAAGAACTGAATAAAAAAATAAAAGCTATTAGTGATGCAATAAAAAAGCAGGGTGTGAACGATAAAGATATTCAAACAACAAATTATTCAGTTAACCCACAGTATGACTACAGAAGCGGCACACAGAAAATAACCGGCTATGAAGCCAGTTCTAATTTTTCGATAAAAGTACGCAATATGGATAACGCAACTGCTGTTATCGATGTTGCCACGGCAAACGGGGCAAATCAGATTGGTGGCATCTCATTTGATGTAGATGACAAAACAGCTGTCGAAAACGAAGCAAGAGCAAAAGCAGTAGCTGATGCGAAGAAAAAAGCGGAAACGGCAGCAAAGACTGCAGGATTTTCCCTTGGTCGTGTTATAAACTATAACGAAAATTCAGGAAATTTTGGCAGACCTATGCCTATGTATGCGAAGGCTGAACTCATGAATGCCGGAGCTGCTGATCAGGTTGCAACTACAATTGAACCGGGAAGTCAGGACATAACTATTTCAGTCTCACTCAGCTACGAGATTAGATAATATTATTCGACATTACCGTGATCGCAGGGCTTAAACGCACAGATATCTGACAGTCTGGTTAGCTAGTGTTATTGTTTTATTAATTTATATCCGCGGGTTACAACAGTTTCAATCTGATAGTGACTTTGTTGCGCTTTTAATTTGCTTCGGAGCCTTGCCACCAAACGATCTACTGCCCAGTCAGATACACCCATTTCATGGCTTTCCGGCCATACAGTTTCGATTATTGCTTCACGCTCACAAAGCTGACCGACTCTGGACTCAAGATACGTAAACAGTGCAAACTCTTTTTTTGTAAAATCCTTGCCGAGCTGTAAATTCAACGAAAGAGATGCTATATAGGATGCAAATAATGGACTGAAAATCTCAGTTGTGGTTTGATCACCGTGAACTATACCCGTATGCCACAAATATCTCGCTTTGTCTTTACCATCAGAAGGAATGTTACCGTCTTGCCTAAGATGCACCAATGTATCTTTTTCAACCTTCGTCAAACTATCAAATAATTCTTCAGACTGAAACACTATTTGCTCGTCAGCTGAGAGGTCTTCTAAAAGCGAATCTTTCTTTTTTTTATCACCTGCATCGTGCAAATGCATTAATGCATATTGCAAATACTGCACATATCCGCCTGATACCTGTATTATTTGTTCCAGATCTTTCTCCGACGGATGAACATGATATTGTTCCATAAGCGTATGGGCAATTATCGTCATATCTTCACGCGTTGCCACGGGCAAGTACATATCTTTGGTAAAAACAGACAGAAATTGTTTTTTAAAAATAGATGGAGAAAGCTCAGGAAGTGACCTGTGACTTGTAAATACATATGATAACTGCTGTTTAACAGAATCACGAAGCCCCAGAAGATTACCGAAGAAATCTTCTGTGAACACATCTACAAGACGGTCAAA
>CAYSEV010000018.1:0-16374 GCA_964430295.1 uncultured Gammaproteobacteria bacterium | reverse complement strand
GGCACTTCCGAATGATTTATAAAAAATCGAAGGAAGTTACTGATACCCACGCGCTTCATACCAATGAGCACCACCGACTTATGCTGCTGTATATATGTGCCTAATTGTTTGGATTCATTTGATCTGAACGTGATGGGGTAATTTGATTCAATTACATACTTCATGATCATGTTATTGTATCTATTTTGGCCTAAATTAACAAGCAATTATGACTTTGTCAGCTATTTGTCATATAAAAATTGCGAATTAGTCAAGCTATCCACACATGTAGGCTTATAATATATCCTATAATTATTGTCCGTAACCTAACAACATATGAATATATATATCGGTATTGATTTGGGAACAACAATGTTAAAGGGTATTGCAATGGATGACACGGGTAAAATCGTAGCATCGTTTGCAAAAGAAAGCCCAATGATAACAAGAAAACCTGAATGGGCGGAACAGAGTCCTGAATTGTGGTGGAGTACCACAATGGAAATCATAAATTTATTGGGTACAAAAATTAATTTATCCGATGTAAAAGGGATCGGATTATCCGGACAAATGCACGGATTAGTTACGTATGATAAAGCGTTTACCCCACTACGGCGTGCGATCGTATGGATGGATAAAAGATCAAATAAAGAAGTGGAGTCGATATTGAACAAAGTAAATAGAATTTCTTTGTATAAAATTACTGGTAACCCTGTTTTTACAGGTTTTTTACTTCCGTCATTGCTATGGATTAAGAGAAAAGAACCTGAAGTATATAGTCAAATTGTAAAAATATCCTCACCAAAAGACTATCTGGCATACCGATTTACGGGAAATCTTAAAACTGAACCGACCGATGCGTTGGCCACAGCTGCTTTTGATTATAAAAAAGGCGTATGGTCCGAAAAAATTCTGAGAGAAACCGGCATACCACTTTCCATATTTCCTGAAATTATTGCAACCACAACACCATTTGGTGGTCTGACATCCCGTGTTTCAAAAATAACTGGTATACCAACCGGCACACCTGTGTATGGTGGAAGTGATCAAAGTATGGCTGCACTTGGAAACGGGTTAACGAAAGAAGGAGATGTGGCAATAGCAGTTTCAACTGGTGGTCAATTTCTAGTTATCGCAAAAAAAGGATACATAGATCCGAAACGACGGCTTCATACGCTCAACCATGCGTTACCTGATATTGGATTATACATGGCTGCAACGCTCTCAGCAGGTTTCTCACTTAAATGGTTTAAAAATGATATTACGTCATTCAAAGAGTTAACATACCCAAAATTTCTAGATCATATCGCATCAATTCCCCCCGGCTCGGATGGTTTATTTTACCTGCCGTATCTGGCAGGGGAACGTACTCCCTACTTTAATCCAAATTTGCGAGGAGCATTTATTGGATTATCTCATTCACATACACGTCACCACATGGTACGAGCCATCATAGAGGGTGTAGCATTTTCCATTCGTGATTGCTTTAATGTGTTCACGGAGATGCGCATGCCAATGAAGCGGGTAATACTGAGTGGGGGAGGTGTGAAAGATCCGATATGGAGACAAATTATTACCGACGTTATTAATATGCCGACATCCATCATAAATGTTTCAGATCATTCACCGTTTGGAGCAGCTATTTTGGCTAAATTTGCACAGGAAGGGTTTGAGCATCTCCCTGAATTTTATGAAAAAAATATTCACACGGCAGATTATTTATATCCGAACGAAAAAAATGTAAAAATATTCTCGTCTCTTTTTGCGAAATACAAACAATTGTCACTCTACTTGCATAAACAAATTTATTCCCCTGCCAAACCACAGAAAAAATGACAGAAGGAACACCATCTGGCGTTTTCGCCACTATTTTAGAGCCGTATAGTTTTCCGGAGGGTAATTTTGCATCCCTCGATACGGACGATTTTGCCGTGCTCCACAAATATTTTGAACGGTGGAATGCTATGAAACCTACGGTTGATATGGAATTTCGAAACGGCGTTATTGAAAAATTTATCGAATTTCATAATTTATACAACCCTGAGGAACCGAATGTTCGCCTTGGTGCACGTGAAGCACATCATAGTTTTACTGAATATCTTTATTCTGATAATGTATTACCTTCGCTGGTAATGATTCATGCGTGGGCATCTATTACAAAAAATGAAGATGCCTTGAGGAAATCGTCTGCTGCACTAGTCGTGTTAAATGATGCGTTGGATCGCCTTGATAAGTATGCCGAGACACAGCAACCCGAAATGGATGTGCTGACAGGCACTGTTAGAAAACTGAATAAATCAGCAGCACTTGCCAGACTTATGAGTGAAAGCATTGATGCGAAACCTGCGACTATAGAATTTTTAACTCTTATGAAAATTGCCAGACTCGAAGCCAGACAATGTTTATGGGAGTACCAGCATGCACCTGTTGATTCTTATATAAGTCCGATTGCAGGTATCCCATTCAAAGATTTTTCACATGATGCTATTGAAGAATTCAAGGAAGCAAAAAACGGCATTGCTTTACCTCAAAGTTTCTTTGAACAGTTACAAGATAAAGATACAAAGGCCATCGTTATCTCTCTTGATATAAACTCAACGTTTAATACACATGAATCATTCACCAATAGTCAACTCCTCGGAAAAGTGAATGAACTCATCAAAAAATTCACCCGAACATGCAAATTATATTATCCCGATAAAGAAGTGTTTATTGTACTTAATACGGGGCGTCCCGCACCGTATTTCTGGGGAGCCGTTGAACTAGGTTTAGAGCCAATCCAAGAACTTCGTATGATTGGTCTTGCAGAGTCAGGTGGAGCAGAGGTACAAACAGGGATGGAGCGGGGTATAGCACTCCCAAATGTGGAAAATCAAGCGCAATGGAAAATTGAACTTGATGGAATTAAACGTCATTTAAGTTCACTTGTCCAAAAACCCATACGATTTGAGGAAAAATTATCCATGGTATCTATGGAAGTAGCTCCCCCGAATGCAGAATATGGTAATTGGCTGCATACATCACATGATGGTGTAGAAGTATCTGACGAATGGATACAGAAACAACTTTCTGAATATATTTTTACTACATTGCATGATACATGGGAGGAACAAAAAAATTTATTAAGAGAACAAACAGGTATTGAGGAAGTAGTAAAGTTTGTATCTGAACTCCCGGTAGCTGGCCCAGATGGTATAAAGGGAACTTCAGATGATATGCCCGAAGATAAGCTCGCGACTATAAAAAGTTACCTACAAGAGCATTCTAATGAAATTCCTGAAAGACTACTATACTTACATGCAAAAATAGAGACCTTAACAAGTATGCGTGATAATTTGGTCGTAAAATTTAATCAAACTGCTGGGTTTGTAGATATTATGATGAAACACCAGAATAAATATTCCGGACTTATGAGAGCGCTTAAAAAATTTGGCTATACATACAAAAATACAATCAAAGTACATGTTGGCGATGCTGCTGTAGACATAATGCCACCGGAATTAGATGAACATGCATCTCCAATTGAAGATAATAAAGGTGCAGGGGATGTTTATGTTATTGGCGTACATAATTCGTCTGAAGCGCTCAGAAAACACATAGCCGAACGGGGAGACAGAGGCTATATTACTGCGAGAAAATCAGCATCAGGGCTTATCGATATTTTTGAAGGCCTAATCAACGCCGTTGAATTTGGAAGTCAAAACTAACAACACAAGCCCATGGCCATTAGGCCAAAGATACAATCTCTTTAAATCTGTCTACGACAACTGTCTTGATAAACGACTCCCACTCTGACACATCCAAATGCGAAATATCCTGCCAAATTGAACGTCCCGCCAAAAAGCCTTTTGCACCATTGGCTGCTGCAACTTTTAAACTGGATACAAACCCTTCATACGTATCTCCTTTTGTGAGGAGTATCCATGGGGTATCACCCAACATCTGTGTAACCTGTTGGCATGCGGAGGCATTACCCGGAAATTCAAGCTTGAATACATCAGCTTTGATTCCCCGATCCAAAAATATCTTCACGGATCGCGGTACGAGTATACTTGGGTCGTAAGACCCGGAATCCATCGAGTAATTAAGGATTTCAAGAAAAAATGGTAGTCCTTCTTCTTTACATTGGTCAAATACATCCCGCGTCAATTTGATTTGATCCTCCGCTGTTTTGGCATCCGGATGAAAAAATAACAGAAGCTTCACACCCATTGCTCCTTTTGCTTTTAATTCTTTCACTGAATACTCAAGTTGTGTCAGACGCTCATGATTTGTATCTGTATATCCGGTCTTTTCTATACACATCATGTATGGCTTATCCAGAACAGAAGGGACTGATTTGAGTGACTCATAGGCCGACAAACCGTAATCAGAATCAAACAAAACACCACTATAATACGGAGAAAGAGCCTCCATAAGCATTTTTTTAACATGCACTATTGTTTCATGTTTTTTTTCTTCGGGAATCGAGGATGGAATCATTTTTGCCAGGCTGCCACGATGGTCAAGCGCAAGCATAAGTATGCGGTCATTTTTGACAAACATGTTGTAATTCATAGTGGGCTTAAGTGTATCGTATTTTATAATGCGTGTGCAAGTGAATATAAAAATACGCTATACTATACGGCATGACTGGTGAAGATGTGCATATACATGAAACAGCTCTGGTAGCAGGCTTTGGATCATCCGTTGTAGATGTCCTTATGATGGCAACTGAATCCATTGGACTGCAGAGGAAAAATCCGATACATAATCAGACAATACAAATTGGTGGTGTTATACCTACGGCGCTTGTCGTTCTGTCGAGATTAGGAGTAAGCACAGAACTGCACACGATCATCGGAACAGATATGTTTGGTGAATCGCTTTGTACCTTATTGAATAAAGAAGGAATAGAGCTTAAACATATAATGCGCAGCGAGACAATGACCACACCGCTGGCTTGTGTTGTCATTCATAATGATAATGGCCAAAGAACAAGTTTTTATACAACAGGAGAGTTTTCTCACAGTGACGATATCCGGGTTGTTGAAAACATTAACCCAAAGGCAACATATCTCATAGCAGATGGTCATAATCCACAGTTGACACATGAAGCCATCAAAAAGGCTAAGAAGCACGGCACAAAGGTTCTCTTGGATTTAGGTAATCCAAAACCCGGACTGGAAGGATTGGCAAAAGAATCTGATGCCATTATCATTCCAAAAGCATACTGGGGAACTCTGGAAGAAAAAAATCCGGAAGAAATTGTAAAAAATTTCTTAAGTTATGGCATTCCATTGGTAATTCTCACGATGGAAGAACATGGATGTCTTGTAGGATCAACCGATGGTATTTTTCATCAACCTTCATATAACGTAACGGCTATAGATACAAATGGCGCTGGAGATGTATTTTTCGGCACGTTTATGTACGGCTTGGTAAAATCCTGGGATGTATCAAAGGCCTCACAATTTGCTTGCGCAGCTGCCGCACGCAGTTGTACAATATTCGGTAAAGATAAGAAAATACCAACGTCCGAAGAAGAAGTATTTGAGTTTATTAGAACGCATACAGTTGTTACATAATTTTTATATACTATGGACACACATGTAAACGCACCGCATAGTGAACTAGATCTCGAAGAGCGTATTCGTTTACAAAAAACAGTATTTAAGCGTCTATTTTCAGAGGATCCCACTACGATTTCCAGAGCACCCGGAAGAGCTGAGATTCTCGGCTGCCATACGGATTATAACTGGGGGTTTGCGCTTGCCGCAGGAATAACTAGGAGTACTATTACACTGCTCAGCAAACGAAACGATAATGCATTCTACGTGTATTCAAATTCTTTTCCACAGGACAAGCCGATTCAGTTTACGCTTGAAACACTCATTCGTGATGAAACCGTGAAATGGTCAAATTATATAAAGGCGGTAATCCTTGAACTTACAAAATCTGGATATCCAATCTCTGGGGCAAATATGCTGATTGACAGTACGGTTCCGAAATCGGGCGGTGTGTCTAGTTCTGCAGCGCTGGAACTCTCGATTGCCTACGGCCTGCTTGCACTGTACAACCAAGATATCGATGTTACAAAAATCGCACTCCTTTGCAAAACAGCAGAGAATAGTAACCTGGTAAAAAGCCCATGCGGATTTTTGGATCAGGGTGCATCAGCATTTGCAAAAGAAGATGGCATAGTATTTATGGATTTTTTGCCAACAGGATCATCACCGGTATCCTCAATAGATGTAATTCCGGCACGATTTCCTACACCATGCACATTTGTAATTCCCGTTGATCCCACACTTGAGCGTCAGCTGGGGGAGTCAGGATATGTTGTGCGACGAAAACTGTGCGAAGAAAGCTGGCCATTTTGGACGAAAGTTCTTGGCAGAGAAATCATAAGTCTGAGGGACGTAAGCTACGAAGAGTTTGAAACGCACAAAGCTGATCTTGAATCATATAACTCTGTCATGAGAAAACGCGTTGAACATATTATCACGGAAAATAAACGTGTACTTGATGCTATTGATGCGCTAAAAAAACAGGATATGGTGACCTTCGGAAAACTTCTTACTGAAGCAGGTAAGAGTTCTCTGGAACTCTATGAATTGGATGAGAACACCCCACAACTGACATTTCTTGTTGAGAAAGGCCGTGAACTCCCCGGTGTTATCGGCATGAGGAATATGGGAGGAGGCTTCTCCGCCATTGCACTCGCACTAGTAGAGGATTCACATATGGAAGTGTTTCAGAAAACGTTAGCGAATTTGTATATGAAACAATTTAATAGAACACTGGAATTTATTGACTTTACTCCGTCAAATGGGGCTCAAGTACTTCTTAAACCAGTAGTATGATTGACTTCACAAAACCGCATCGTCGATTTAACCCGCTCACAGGAGAGTGGATACTCGTTTCTCCACATAGAGCACAGAGGCCCTGGCAGGGAACAATAGAAGCCCCGCAAAAAATTGAGGCGCCTGAATATGTTGCACAGTGCCACCTGTGCCCGACCAATTTGCGCTCTAATGGTGAACATAATCCGCAGTATGCACATACGTTTGTGTTTACAAATGATCATTCGTCTCTGCTTCCGGATGTACAAGGAGATGTGTTTGATATTGAAGGCCTTATCCACGCCAAACAGGAGAGGGGAATATGCCGTGTTATTTGTTATACACCACTGCATAATAAAACTATGGCAGAATTGTCTGCAGAAGAGATAACAGAAATAGTAAAAACGTGGAAATCTGAATATGAAACGATCGGAGCCATGAGTCAGATCAATTATGTACAAATTTTTGAAAACAAAGGGCCGCTTATGGGAGCAAGTAGTCCACATCCACATGGTCAAATTTGGGCCAATGAGGGACTGCCGACTATTATCGAGCGGGAACAGGGAAAACAAAAAACATATAAACAGGATCACGGTATACCACTTCTTCTGGCATACCTAAAACTTGAAGCGCAGGAAATGGTTAGAATCGTGTTGGAAAATGATGCATTTGCCGTTGTGGTCCCGTATTGGGCAACATGGCCGTATGAGACGCTCGTATTACCAAAACGTCATATACGATCATTTCAGGACATGACAGAGGCAGAATTACCGCTACTCGCGAATATTCTGAAAAGATTGACGGTGAGGTACGATAACATATTTAACACATCATTTCCGTATTCAATGGGCATTCATCAAAAGCCGACTGATAACGAATCACACGATGAATGGCAATTTCATATACATTTTTATCCACCCCTTCTTCGAAGCGCAACGATAAAAAAATATTTTGTCGGATATGAAATGATGGCCGAAGCACAGCGCGATATAAATCCGGAAACAGCAGCTAAAACACTAAGAGAAACACATGAATAATTCACACTTTTCATTTACTGTAGAAAAATCCGAGAGTTTGCACTCCATTATTACCCTTTCATACGCTCCTTCTGACAGTTTACATAAACCGATGTCAATCAAGATTGCACCTGAGTTGGGAAGTAATCTTTTTTCCTGGATCTATGACGGCCATGAGATTATTTACACAGAGCAGGAAGTTTTGGAACAGGCCGGATTTACCGGAACTTATGTATTGTTTCCGACTCCAAACAGAGTAAAGGATTTTACTTATACCTGGAATAATAAACAGTATATTCTCAAGAAAAACGGCAAAAAGGTGGATATTCATCATCAGCTTGTATATGATCAGAAGTGGACACATACAACCCCTGAGATTCATGGCGAGTATGTATCTGTTAAAACAGCTATCACAATAGACGAATCATCTTCACTTTATGAGGGATTTCCTTTCCCCTGTACCCTTACGCTTGAGTATCGGTTATATGATCACAAGGTAGATGTCTTATATACTGTGCATAATACAGGAACAGATACGCTTCCATTTGGATTTGGTTTGCACCCTCATTTTGCAAGACTTTCAGGGAACGAAAAGACGTTAATTACCATACCAGCAACACAGTATATGGAAAATCTCCCGGGAACAATGATTCCAAACGGGAAGTTACGGGATGTTGCACATACCTCTGAAGATGTGCGCACCCCAACGATGGTCGGTACATTGAACTTGGATCATGTGTATACAAATATAATCCCGAATCAAATGGCCACGGTTGACTATACGACCCTGGGCTTTAAGGTTATTCTGCATCCTACAGAAGAATTTACCCATATCGTTATCTGGACGGGACATCCAAAGGCTGTGTGTATCGAGAACCAGACATGTTCCACTGATGCGCACAATCTCTATGCAGCCGGTTTTACAAAAGAATCACACCTGCTCACCCTCGAGGGAGGTGCGACAACATCCGGCACGATTTCATACGAAATCGTACAATCATAATCCTATAGCTTTTAATGACACGAAGCTAGTGTCAGATGTTTGTCATTATATTTATTACTCTTGTGTCAAGGAGAATGCTACCTCGTTCGGATACACTGTAAACTCATAGTAAAAATCAGTTTATGAACGCTATACACCAGGAAGCTTTGGATGCACATCCATTAGCCAGAGAATTCGAATCATTAGTATGTGAATCTACGAATCGGCCTTCTCCCGATATTCTTTTGGAACGGCCGTTTCATGCTGCCTCTGAAGTTAAACTAGCGGATATTCACAATGCATATCTGGTTCTTTTCCCCTGGGGAGTGAACATAGACCCGACAACAGGAGATGAAATGGTGGGAGGGATGGAAACGCCAACAAGTATTGCCATCGGAAATGGAAACAAAAAACTGGAAGTGGTTCTGGGAATTTACAGAGTACTTGCCCTTAAAGCGTTAGCGTTAAACAAAAAAACTGGAGTAAATCAAAAAATACTCATCCCGAGCGGAGATGTTTTTGCCATTTTCAAAGATCCGGGGGATGAAGCGGATACGGAGAAATTGCTAAAAGTAAGTTGGTCCCAATCATACGCTGATATGATAGAGTCACTAGATTTAAAGCTTCGAATAAAGAGAAGACCTGAAAGTACAAATACGCTCGGTGAAATGGCTATTTTACTGGATGAAATGGCAAGTTTTGACCGTAAAAATGTGGTTTGCATCACAGACTGGGCGCAGGGTGTACGGCAGGTCACGATGTTACTTTTGCTTTTGCACAATAATCAGTTGAAAAGCCCTTGGATAGATAAAGCGACGAAAAAGAGCCTCGATCTGATAAAGACACATCCTGCATGGCTTTTTTTTGCCAATACAGATAATATATATTCACTATATAAGTATATAGATACTATTGAACCTGATCCAAATCAGAGCCTTGCCTTCAAAAAACGTCTAACACTTGTTCACACTGTAGCAAAAGATCCGAATCGGTTATTTAAAAATGACCCTGAACGTCTTCATCAAATTTCACATCGATATCAGGAGAATATACATCAAAGAGAAAATATCTGGGGTGAATCGGCATTACATGATGGTGTTGCTGCAGAGAAAAAACGAGATCCTGATTGGTTTTCGGATGTCGTTACACCGGAGCTGCTAGCAAAACTGGGCTCCAAGGATCCGAGAATTAAGTTTATATCATCACCGGAAATATTACGGCGTTATGACGATCAAAGCTATAATCAACTCAGAGAACTGATGCATACGGGCGCAGGTCAGATGACAGTTGCGTATAATTTGCTTGGCACAATAGAAATATTTTTAGGAATATACTATAGTATGGATGAAGAGTACAATGATCTAGTCAGATCAGCATATATTAAAAATGGTGATATACCGCAATAGTTTATGAATATAACAGACATTTCATCCAATTTCACGAAAGAGTTAATAGACGCTTCAACGCACAAGGAAACTAGCCTTCCATTTATTATCCATACGCTTCCTGAATCATCAATAGTCCGGGATGGCGAAACTTTTCTGGTTTTAAAAATCGGCGGCTCTATCCTACAAAAATCCAGGGTTAAAAAAGAGGGTAAACATCTCGTTATAAAAACTCTTGAGGAATCAACATTACCTATACTTGCCACAAAAGATATTTTTCTTTCTATCATTGATCGAAGTTTGGATACGGATATAAAAACAGTTGCCATAAACTTTGCATATCCTATGGAGCCGGTATTTAGAGCGGGAAAATTGGATGGCAACCTCGTAATGGGAACAAAGGAACATTCATTTTCCGGTTTGATCGGTCAAAATATTGGAGAAACTATCGAGCGATTTGTTCATGCAAAATACGACAGAATAATTTCTGTTTCCGCAGCTAACGATACCATCTGCCTCACATTGGCCGGACTTACTAAATACCCGGCACAATCAATTGCAGGCGGCATTGTTGGTACGGGTCTTAACTTTGCACTCTTTACCGATGATTCACATGTCGTAAATCTGGAGGCGGCTAATTTCGATAAATTTGAACAAACAGACGAAGGGAAACAGATTGATTCGCAATCCCTGACAAAGGGGCGCTCATTATTTGAAAAAGAAACATCGGGTGGTTATTTGTATCTACATTTAAATTTTTTACTTGCAAAAAATCAGATTAAGCATCCTGCAATACATAACACCAAGCAACTGGATAGACTTGCCAACGGCAATATACAAAACGTGTCGCCACTTGCACGCAACCTATTTGAACATTCAGCATCGCTGGTGGCGGCCCAGATTGCCGGAATAGCAGAATTTAAAAAAAGAGATATGGTTTTTATCATGGAGGGAAGCCTTTTTTGGGTGGGCTGGCACTATAAACAAATGGTAGAAGAAACCGTAAAAAAATTAACGAAATATTCGATTGTATTTGAAGAAATCAAAGACTGCGGCATCATTGGTGCGGCAAAGCTTGTCACTTAGTATCTCTATGGAATTTCCTTCATCATTCTTCTTCGGGGTTGCTGATGCGGATTTACAGGTCATTGGAGAGGACAATACTATCAGAGAAGAACAGTCAGAAAAAACGATGTGGTACGACTTTGCAGAGCATTCAGGAAAATGTCATAACAACGATTCTCCGGCAATTGGCATCGACCGATATCATAAATGGAATGATGATATTGAATTGATGAAACACTTAGGTGTGAGACACTATCGCACGAGTATTTCTATGAGCCGCATCCTTCACAAGGACGGCAGTGTAAACACAAAGGCAGTAGCATGGTATCGCAATTACTTTGCGGCACTTCAAAAAGCCGGTATACATATTTATGCCACTCTGTATCACTGGGAACTGCCATACTATCTTCATGAAACCGGCGGATGGAAAAACCCAAAAACTGTTGATGTATTTGTCAGACATGCTACATCTGTTGCAAACGAGCTTGGTGAATATATTGATGAGTATTTTATTTTGAATGAACCATGGTGTGCGTCATTATTAAGTTATCATCTTGGCATACATGCACCCGGGGAGACAAACGTAGCAGGAGCACTCCTTGCGGCACATCATTTACTGCTGGCCCAGGGACGGGCATATCAGGCAATACGAAGAGTTCAACCAAATGCCAACATCAGCACAGTGGTAAATACGGAAACAGCGTATCCGTATTCAGTTGATCCAAAGGATGTTATAGCCGCAACGCGATCCGACGGATACTTTAATCGATGGTTTCTGGATCCATTATTTTTAGGCTCATATCCGGACGATATGGTGGAATTATATGGAAGTGCTATGCCTCATATATCAGCTGCCGATATGAAGGAAATTCACATTGGTAAAGACCTCCACACTCTGGGCATTAATTATTATTGCGGTCGTTTGATTCGGTACGATGCACATGCTGAACTTGGATATACAGCGGTATTATTACCCAACGGACCGACAAATGATTTGGGTTGGCCAATCTGTGTACCCCCTGTATATCCTGAAGGTTTTTTTGACATGCTTACACAAATCTGGAATTCTTACAGCACTCACGGATTACGGCATATGTATATTACGGAAAACGGTATGGCGCTTCGTTCTGATACAGCGTCTTCACCAATTGCAGATACCAGACGTATTGAATATGTAAGAGAACACCTGAGACAAGTGCACAAAGCCATAGAAGCAGGCGTTCCTGTTGATGGGTATTTTGCATGGACATTCATGGATAATTATGAATGGGCGGAAGGATACAGGCCTGATTCCTGTTTTGGCATGGTGTATGTAGACCGTCAGACGTTGGAGCGTTCCCCTAAACAAAGCGCACTATGGTATTCTGAAGTTATAAATTCAAAACGCATATGAACACATCATCTCTTATATCAGACTGCTACAAAAAATCTATTGAAGGATTAAAAGAAAACTCTACAGCAGACGGACTGCTTGCCGCCTCTCCGAATGATTCAGAAAGTGAAGCGAAACAATATACATCACTGTTTTCCAGAGATATTGGTGTGAGTGCGCTGGGAATACTTGGATCAAAAGATGATCAGTTAATACACACACTTGAAACATCTTTGATAAATCTCGCCAACGCACAATCACCACGCGGGCAATTACCGTTTCATATCAGACCGGCTGAAAAGATAATTCAGTGGTGGATGCCAGGCACAATAGACAGCACACTCTGGTGGGCCATAGCAGTACTACAGCATAAAAAAGAGACAAAGAGTAACAATCTATATAATATGCTCTCAACGAATTTGGAAAAGGCATTTATTTGGCTTACGTATCAGGATACAAATAATGATTTTTTACTTGAACAGGGCGAATCCTCCGACTGGGCGGATGAAATGCCGCGTGCAGGAATTGTGCTTTATACAAATGCGCTTTGGTACTGGTTTATACGACTTCGTATTGAGGTTGAACATAGATCAGATTTGAAACCCTTACTTTCAAGTATCAAAGAAGGTGTCAACACAATGCTGTGGGTTCATAAAAATGGCGACTCTATAATTGACTACTGTCCTGACAATACCTATACCCGCACCCATCCATTCGCAAAAAACATGATTGAGTATACCAACACACAGGCTGTATATTTGCCGTATTATCTGGGATTTCTTTCACATAAATCATTTGAAATGCGCTGCGATATATACGGCAATATTCTGGCGTGTTTGTCAGGTATTGCAGATGATAAAAAGAAGGCAGCAATAGTAGATTTTATAACCCGATCAGGTTCTAACCTCCCATACCCAGTTAAAGCAATGTATCCGCCAATATACCCGGGGGAATCTGACTGGAGATCATATATGGCCAAAGGCAGGCAGAATTACCCATGGCAATATCATAATGGCGGTATATGGCCATACATCGGCGGATTTTGGGTAACACTACTAGCCAGTGTTGATAAGTCGGCGGCAAAAAAAGAACTCGAAAAGCTGGCAGCTGCAAATGCTATCAATAACTGGGAGTTTAACGAATACCTCCACGGTCAGAACGGTACACCGATGGGCATCCCACATCAAACATGGAATATGGCAATGTTTATGCACGCATATCACAACACAATATAACTTCGAAAATCAGGCATCATACGTAAAAATCGATATAATGTGATTTTTTATGCGTTGTCTTCGGTCTTTTTATGATGAAATTTATGGTGAATCTCTTTGAGTTGAGGATTGGTAATATGGGTGTAAATTTGTGTTGTTGCGACATTTTTATGTCCCAGCATTTCCTGAATAGCACGTAAATCAGCGCCACCACTTAATAAGTCTGTGGCAAAGCTATGTCGTAGTCCATGTGGTGTGATTTTGATTGGCAGGCGCGCTTTTTTACAATATTTTTCCACAAGCCGCTGCACACTTCTGGCAGTCAACCGGAGGGATTCATTCATACGCAGTCCTTCATCAGGTTTTTTTCCGGCGTACCGGATAAATAGCGCGGGCGCATCATCATCGCGGTTTTTCAGATACCGTTCCAACCATACTACGGCTTCATCGGAAAGAAATACTACCCGAGCTCGTCGACCTTTTCCGATAACGCCAAATTCTTTGCGGTCAAAATTAATCTGATCACGATTTAATTTTACCAGTTCTGATACACGAAGCCCTGTGGAAAACAATGTTTCAAGTATTGCTTTATCTCGCATACCTTCTTTAGTTGAGATCTGCGGCATATTGAGTAAACGATCGACCTGCTCACGTTCCAGAAATTTGATACTCCGGCTTTCTGCTTTTGGCAAATCAATTTTTTCCGGTGCGACGACCGGGATATCCCGTTTGAGCGCGTATTTAAGGAAACTTCGAACCGCGATCAGATGATAATTTTGTGTAACCCGTTTAAGGCTGATCCCATGTTCGTCTACGAATCGTGCCAGATAGAGCCTATATTGGCGAATAGATTCTGCGGTAATCTTTGCGGTTGTCACAGATTTTAGAGCGTTTGCATAGGCTAATTCTTCCTGAGCGATAAGTTCTTTTTGATCCTGTTGTATAGTTTCGACCTGTTCATTTTGAGAATCAGTTCCGGGCTTCACAGTTTTCACAGATTTCACGCGAGGGGAGAGAGGGGGAGCACCTGAGAGAAATTCCAAAAACCGCTCCAAATAATGCGCATAGTTGCGAATCGTCAATTGGGAAACATTTCGTTCAATTTCGAGGTATTCAAGGAAATCTTTAATAAGTGATTGTAAATTCATATATGAACCCGTATATTTATATTGTACGACGTCATCATAAATGTCAAGCCTATCCTTTGATATACTACATATGAATCACCGAAAACTATGAAATTAGGCATTAAAGTAAACGCGGATAAACGCTCATTCAGCCGCCTCTCCGAGGCCAATGCTGACCTCGCTGAAGTCTGGTTTAATGCGAATACGCCGGATGCGTATACAGAGTTATTTGCTGAACTGAAACGCCGTAAGTGCGATGTGGGTTTGCATTTTTGGGGAACTATCAATGGGCATATACTGCCAAATTTATCGTATCCTGATGACATAGTCATTACTGAAACATTAGCGCTTATGAAGCGTACAATTGATATAGCCAGCCACAATAATTTTCAGTATGTGAATATCCATCCCGGATCATCGGCATTGTTGGCGGTTGATTTTGCTAATGAACGGTACGATATACTGAAAGATCCCAAAGATCAGGATGATGCTATTGAACGGTTTCTTACACATGCTTCGGAGCTCAATATCTATGCACAATCTAAAGGTATTGTTTTCACCGTTGAGACAGTTCCACTGATGATCACAGATGGCTGGTACAATCAAAACGCCAGATTAACTCCTAAAAAGTCATATGAACTGCCAATACCTGCAATTATTCGATCTGCATCAGCTGGCATTTCTGTCGCTAATGATTTTTCTCACACCGCAGCATCAATTATTGCAAATGACGAATCAAGCGTCTGGCGGTTTGTGTATGGTATGACCGAACTTCTGGCACCTATGACACGACTTATCCATATAGGATTTATCATGCCTCCTTACAACGGCACTGATAATCATGACCAACTTGATAATCCCATACTTGATACATCAGCTGCAGTTCCGAACAACCAACAATTAATTGAATTGCTTAAATTATTTTCCAACAGACCGGATATCTGGATACTCGCAGAGCCCAGTCAACACCACGCAAAAAACTATACTATTGTTAAAGAATTGCTCAAAACCGCTGGTGTCTGACGACTAATACTATCCCCAAAATTTGAGGCTAAAAATGAGCCTCTGTATTGACCTAGGATGGCTTTATATATACAGAGATGAGTATGTACTCATACTGTATAACTGACTAGTACAATAATGCCAACAAGACTACTTAGAAAAAACATATATCCTTGCAACATGTGGAAACCATGTATATATATGAGTTGTGAAAATTTGATCACAGAAATAGTTAAAAGACGATACCGGAAATACATATAAATCTATACGTAAATGTTGAATAAAATGATGTATATAGATATATAAAAGATGCCAGCAAAACAATATAAACAATAGATGGCATATATAAGGGTCTTCTCCGGAATCCCAGCCTCCATGACGTCGCAAAAGTATTATTGTGCGACTTAT
>CAYSEV010000017.1:0-23024 GCA_964430295.1 uncultured Gammaproteobacteria bacterium | reverse complement strand
TCTGGAATAAGTGTTTCTACAGATTGTGATATGTCCTCAACACTACAGTTAATACTCCCTTTCAGTTTTCCTCTGGAAAATTCTCCGATGGTGCGAACATCTAAAATCACGCACTTTTCGTTTGTATCAATTGCTTGTTTCACATCTTCTGCTTCAACAGTTGGAACCTCCGGTTCATGAAACCCAAATAACATAGTATTATCCTTTCACTAAATAGACTGCTATAAATGCTTTTTTAAGCTGCGCCGCATCGTTTGATAATTGATCATTGTTTCCGCTCTCAGCTGTTTTTTTGAGCGTCTCAAGAGCTGTCCGAATTGATCTAACTTCAGAAGATGTATCCTCTGATTCAACCTGTTTTAGTGCATCTGAAGCTGGAATGTATGCAGCAAGTACACCTTTTGCGTCTTTTTTATCAGCAAATTCAATGAGCGTTTCCATCAGATCATGAAAGTCTACGAGTGCCATCGATTCCATGGAAAATCCGTTTCGTTTAAACATGTCTTGAAATATTGGTCGCACCGATTCCAGTTTCTTATGTGTTTCTGCTAAATCTCCTGTATATACACCTGTTTGCGAAGAAGTGAGTATTTCACTCACATTTTTTAAATCAGCAGAAAATTGTGTATCTTTGCGAATAGCATATGGTCTATACGTTTTATATGTTGAAGAAAATTCAGTATATGCTTTTTGCCATAAATTGTACTGTACGATTGCCTCTTCACGTTTCAATTGTCCTGTTAAGAACAATGTCTGCTTGTAGTATCCATTCATTTCATTGAAGTTCTCCAAAAATTTCTTGCGTGTTATAAACATGCTGGCGAATGCTTCGATCAGTAACAGTCCGATCAAAAAAATGATCAGCATACTATTCGTCTTTCTTGATGGTTTCTTTACTGGCTTCATCGGACAGGTATTAGTCTTGCATACAGCATACAGTCCACAGTATGAAAATAATCCTGTCAACAAAGCAGCAACTGCAACGATATATGAAACGAGTTGAGCTGTTCCAGTTAGCCAAAAAAACCCTGCATTAAGGAATGTCGCTCCAATAATAATTCGTATAATTCTGTCAGTCGTTCCGACATTCGGTAAAAAGGCTAACGATGTTTTTTTCATGATTGCACCCCCAACATATATGAAAGTTGCGGCGGATTAAATCCAACCAAAAATTCCGGCTTTCTGTCCGGATACTGAATCTCTATAACCGGCACTCCCATCTGTCCGGTTTTTTGTACCATGTCGCGGGCGGCACTGTGATCTTCATCAACCAATATTTTTTTGAATGCTATTTTTTTATCAGTCAACCAGTTTGCTGCCATGGTGCAATACGGACATGTTTTTGTAGCGTAGACGATAACGTTTGAATAGTTCATATGACCTCACTCTCCAGTTCGACCAATTTTTTACTTATATCTGCAGCTCTAGGATGTGACAATGAATAGAATACCTGCTTTCCCTTTTTTTGAACTGTTACAAGTTTTGCATCCCGCAGTTTTGCTAAATGCTGAGACACGGCAGATTGAGATAAACCGCAGGTTTCAATAATCTCACTGACACTTTTAGATCTCTTTTCCAAGCAAAGGAGTAATTTTGTCCTGACTTTATTTCCAAATGCGGTATATACGTCTGTACCCATATCTTTAATGAACTTTGTTATAGAGCAACTCCCAATATGCTTGCGAGTTTTTGCTTATCAAAACCAATGATAAATTCCTCTTCATCGTCTTCATACTGTACACTGGTTACAGGTACCCCCATTTGACCGGTCTTCTTCACCATATCATCAGCCTCAGCTTGATTCTGATCCACATGGACTTCATCATAGGAGACCTTTTTACTGTCTAACCAAGCAGCTTCCATTTTGCAGTACGGACAGGTTGTTGTTGAATACAGTTTTATGTGTGTAGGTTTTAATGGCCCGACACCAGCTGCAGTATGGATAAGTTCTTTCATAGAAGTTTCCGCTTGCGTGGATAACGTTACTATTGCCGGATTTTGAGATACGCCACCTAGCACAGCAGGACTACCAACTCCGACAATGACATCATCTCCTTTAGTAATAACTGCAACTGCACAGGGTAATAATCCAATCAGATTTTTATCTGAAGCAATCAGATTTCCAATCCAGTTTGGATTGCATACATGCAAAATCGTGCCATTTCCAGATGGCAATTCTGTTGCACCTAAAACTGTTAGTCCCAATTTTTCTGCATGTATTTTCAACTCTTCAATTGTTTTATCTTTTGTATGTGTACTTTTTCTAAAATATGCCAAATTCATACGTACTCCTTTTTTGCAATGAACGATGCTACATAACATATTAGCATTTACTAATATATTGTCAAGTGGTAGTACTATTCATAACGCAATGCATCTATAGGATTCAGATTTGCAGCTTTTTGTGCCGGATACCAACCAAAGAAAATACCGATACTTACAGTGGATACAAATGAAAGCAGATAACTCCACCAAACAAGAATGACAGATATTGCAAATTGTTTAAGTAAAAAATACACACCAAAAGACCCAAGTGTTCCGAGAATAAATCCAACTAAACTTAAAATAAATGCCTCAAGGAGGAACTGAAATAATATATATTCTGACTGAGCACCGATCGCTTTACGAATTCCAATTTCTCGTGTTCGCTCAGTAACAGTCACATACATAATGTTCATAATACCGATACCTCCGACAAGTAGCACGATGATGCCTATTGACGCGAGAAGTATAGACATCGTCCGAGACGAATTTACAGCTGATGCTACAGTTGTTCCCATATCACGTACTCTGAAATCATCATTCATGCCGGGTTTGAGTCCATGAGACTCACGAAGCGCGATGGAGATCTCTTCAACAGCCTGATTTATCAATGATACATCCCGAGCTTGCGCATTCATATTAAATCTTCCGTTCACCCCCAGAATATATCGGTACGCAGAATCATATGGAGTAAAAATACTGTCATCTATTGTTGTTGGACCTACCGATCCACCCTTATATTCCAACAGTCCAATTACCTCAAATTCCTTTTTTCCGACTATTATATATTTGCCGACCACATCAGCATCTCTGCTGCCAAACAATTCTTCTGCAACAACTGCTCCGATCACCGCCACTTTTGTGTGCTTATCATTATCAGCAGTCGTAAAAAATTTACCTTTTTTAAGAACTAAACTTGCAAGTTGTTGTATATCAGGTGTTGTACCCAAAACGGATAAATTGCTTGACTGACCGTTATACTGCATCTGTACACGACCTGACAATTGTGGAACAGCAGTTGCAATAGATGGCAGTTTTGAGATCGGTTCCACATCATCAAAACTGAGTTTTGACCGTGCACCTTCAACTGTCGATGGTGCATTGATAAGAATTGTAGTGACGCTCATACTTGAGTATTGTTGCGCAATATCTTTTTTTGCACCTTCACCAAGGGCAACAACAATAATGATTGTAAGTGAGCCAATGATAATACCAAGAGTGGTTAAAAATGATCTCAAAGGGTTTGCCATGAGAGCATCCCATGAAAGTTTTGTAAGCTTTTTGATAAACAAGGCGTTATTCACGAATAATTCTCCCGTCTTGTAAATGAATTGTTCTATGCGCTTTTTTGGCAATTGCTGGATCATGCGTAACCATCAAAATTGTTTTTCGCTCCTTTTTGTTAAGTGAAACAATCAGGTCCATTATTTCCTTGCCTGTCTTACTGTCAAGCGCACCTGTCGGTTCGTCAGCCAGAAGAAAAGCTGGATTATTCATTAATGCTCTGGCAATTGCGACACGCTGCTTTTGTCCACCTGAGAGTTCATTGGGTTTAAACAAAAGCCGTTCAGATAAACCCATAGCAGATAAAAGTTCTATTGCTCTATCACGATTCTCATACCCAAGATAGAAAGAAGGCAATAACACATTATCAAGGACACTCAGTGACGGAATCAGATTAAAGTTTTGAAAAATAAATCCAATATATGTGTTGCGAATTTTAGATAGTTCTCTCGCAGAAAGCGATGATACAGAATTGCCATCAAGTATGTATTCACCCGATGAGGGAGAATCAAGACAACCGATAATATTTAAAAGCGTAGATTTTCCGCTCCCGGAAGGTCCCATAATCGCCACAAAATCGCCGGAAGAAATTTGAAGATTCACTCCTCTGAGAATCTGATATGTATCCGATTTTATCTGGTAGGACTTCACTATATTCTGAAGAGTTAACAGTGTAGAAGTTGTCATGGAATTATCACTTCATCCCCCGATACTAATCCGGAAACCACTTCAACATTTTTTCCATCGGTAAAACCGGTTTCAATAACTACGTCTGTTTGTTTTCCATTGTCTATCTTTGATGCGTAACTGACATTATTTTTTCGTACTACAGCGCTGTTTGGAATTATAAGAATGCCGGACTTTTCTTTGGCTATAAACTGGATACTTCCGGACATACCGTCAAGTAAGGTATATCCTTTCGGATCAGTAATTGTCGCTTTAACTTTATAGGTAGATAGTCCATTTTGATCAACGGTTGCGAGGTTGGAGATAAAGTCTACTTTAGAAGGAAATTGCACATTGGCTATCGCATCAACTTGCACTGTTGTTTTTTGCTCCGTAGTAATCTTCAGTGCATCGGTATCCTCAGCATAGGCTTCAAATAGCAATGAGTTCGGTTTTGTAATGGTTATAACACTTGATCCGTTCTGCGTATTTACTGTCTCGCCATCTTTGATGTTTATCGCAGAGACGATGCCGTCAATTGGTGCATAAAGATACGATTCCTTGAGCGCAATATTTCTGATTTCCACATCGAGTACTGATTTATCCAACGTGTACTGCGTATTTTCAAGCGCCCTCTTAATGGTGTCTGTAAGTGCTCCTTGCGGATATGTCACCCTGTTTGTTTGTTCAAATGTATTTCGGGTTATCAGATAATCCTTCAGATCTTTATCCAAATTCTTCTGTACATCTTGCGTATCGAGCGACATCAGATACTGTCCTTTTTTTACACTCTGTCCTTCAGTCACTGCAATGTGAGATACTTTGCCGCTGACTGTAAATCTCAGATCTCGTCTATCTATAAATGTTTTTCCATCTATGGAAAATGCTATTTTCAACGATCCCTGCTTCACTGTTGCTGTCGTAACATTTTGTGTTGCGCTCGCTTGTGATCTAGTAAATACAAACCATCCGGATACAAGGATAATTCTCAACACAATCCCTCCAGCTACTATTTTTTTCGTCATATTATTGTGTCGAAACACCTTTGAGTTTCACAAATTCCACTGAATCGCCGGTTTTCCATATTGAAACATATACCCCTTTTACAATCTCTGTCATCTGAGCTTTTACATTTGTTCCGCTGGCATCACCTGACCCTTTAACTATAGTTGTGCCGACAGGAATAGTGATCGTCACATTTTCCTTTTTAAGATTTGCAGATTCCTGTGCTTTTAATGCCTGTCGTTCCTCCTGTGTCAGCTTTTGCCGCCGGGCTCGTTCCTCTTCTGTCACTTCTTTCACACCTAATTCGTTTGCAACTATCAGCTCGTTGCCTTCAATACTCAGTACATATCCGTTTACTTCAGCCAGTCGTGTTGGAGAAGATAGGGCGATGATACTGGTGGTTGATTCAGAAGTCGTATTGTTTTTTTTACTCAACAGTGCATATGCTCCCAAGCCTACTAACATTACTATGATGAATCCAACTAGATATTTATTCATATAAATAGTATACGTATATGCAATTCATTTGTTGGTATGAAATATTACACATACGATACTCCCTTTCAGATCTAATACAAATTTGTGAAAGATTTTCTTTCATTTATTCCGTGGTATGCTGCATTCCTCTCCACCCGTGTCCGCCTGGAGCAACAATCGTACTATCTTGTTCTGATTGCAAATACAGTCGATGCATTGGTCCCTGACGTGACCATACTGCACTGATGCCTACTGCATCCATTACCAAACCCGCTGCAATAATAGCGAGAATAAAAAAAATGATAACCAGAGTAAAATTCTTTTTGTATGAAATATCATAGTATTTCAAAAGTCTGATACCGCATAATAATCCTAAGATTGCAAGTACAGGAGCCCACCAGGAAAAATTTGACACAAGCTGTTGAAAACGGATTGCACCCATTGGTCCATGAGTCCGAAGAGAAAAAGAGATAATACTCATCAAAAAAATAGATGCGATAGTCGAGCCTATCAGCCCTAAAAACATAAGTAGAGAGCCTACAATAAAATACCATCTCGGCTTCATCGCCACCTGTCCGGTTAAAATTTGTTTCATAACCGCTTCTTTTATGATATGTGGTTTTTTTGACATATGAGTTTCATCATGGCTTTCGCCCGGTTTATACGCGCCGCCACTGTTCCCATCGGAATCCGTAAAATATCACTTACCTCTTCATAGGAAAGATCTTCTATAAACGCTAGTGTCAACGGTTCTCTATAGAGTATCGGCATTTGCGTCAAACACCACGATGCCTGTTTTACCCGCTCGGCCGTTATATACGATGTTTCTACATCATCAGAACTTTGTACTTCCATATCCACTGGCATTGGTACTTCTTTCTTAAATTTATGTACCATATTAATAGCTTCATTGTGTACTATTCTGTAGATCCAACTGTTAAAACTTTTCTTTGTATCAAATCCCTGTAGATTTGTGTACGCTTTTATAAAGGCATCCTGCACAATATCCGCAGCAGTATCATCTCTGTGAACGATTGTAATAGCATAGCGCAATAATTTTTTTTCATATCGGTCTATGAGTGCTGAAAATCGTTCATGATCCCCGCTTCGAATGCGATTCACAATCTCATTGTCCGTATCATCAGTCCTGTTTGACATATAGATATTGTATAGCAGATCCCACTATCCCGCAGATCGTACGCATCTGCGGGATGGATGCTTGTTTATTTATTTCTGTTTCTTCCCATACCCTGTCCCTGACCTGATCCATTTCTATTTCCAAGCCCGAGTGATGTTCGCAGTTGGTCGGCAGTTTTACTGTCACCTCTCTCCATAGCCTGATGCATCTGATTGAGTGTATGAAGTTCAGCTTGCGTGTCTACAACATCACACATTCTCCCTACAGTACACACTGCTTTAAATGCTGATAAATTTTCAGATTCAATAGCCTGTTCTTTTGCTTCAGTATGATGTGGTCCTTTCACGGACGCATCACCTCTATATGCCTGAGCTACTGTTGGACGTAAAAAATATCCGCCAATCACAAGTGTAAGTACAAACGCTGCAAGAATTTTAGTATTCATATGTATCACCTCCTCTCAGAGGTAATACAATAAAGCGGATTATTTTCTTTCACTTACTTCACTTCAAACCATCCGCCGTCGGAGTGACCGGAGACATCAGGCACATAGATCTGATATGCCTGTGCAGGAGGTCTATGATATATACCAGGCACAGTAGCACGGACACGGTATGCAACCTCGTAAACACCTGCCGGTAAATAGCGGGCAAATAACACTGTCTTATCGTCATGATATTCTTTCCGTGTAAAGTACAGTTGTCTGTTATCAGGGTCAGACAATGCAGGTGTCTTGGCTCCAAGCATGCGTACATTTTTGAGACTCTCATTGACTGATTCAAGTCCGGCCGGAAGAGGATCCTCGATTGCCACATAGTGGCGTTCTTCTGGCACCACAATGATAAGCCGCTCCCATGCTTCAGTGTTTTGCGCTATAGATGAGGCAGCAATGCCTTTCCCATTCACATCTGTAAACTCCCGTATAACAGTCATTCCTCTCTCAAGTGGTGCCACACTGGTAAACGGCAGGAAATATCGAAGATCGATGTTATAGTACAAATTCCCAGTTCCGCTTTTTGCAAATTGAACCGGTGTTGATCCTCCCAGAGTAAACTGATTCATCGGGAGTTCAATAACTGCAGATGACAATAGATCCTTCGCAGTAAGCGTGTCTTTTTTCACAGCAGATCCGTTCACCCGTACCTCATACGACAAATTCACAGACTGATCTCCCTTTTTGAGCATGTCACCTGCAATAGCATCGATGGCAGATGCCGTATCGTAGGTAGTTACCCAATGGCCATCAGTTCGAGTCGTTAACAAGTAGCGAGTAGCTTCGGCTATCAGTGGATTTTTTGAATCCGTCTCAGTTAATAACGCCAACACGCGCGCGGTTGTCGATGCGCTGCTGCCAAAATATCTGTATGATCTGCCTGCATCTTCCCAATGTGTTGTCGTCGCAGTTTTCTTAGCCAAACTGATAAGTTCGTTTCGAATTCTCCTAGACTGTGTTGTATTTCCATTTTTATACAAGGCCAGCGCAAGATGTGCACGTGCTTCAATAGACAGTTCAAATCGCCGATCAAACAATACAGAGGAGAGCGATGACATATCCCGACCAAGTTCAGACAATGTCCGGATCATAAATGCCTGTGTTTCTGGGCTGACATCAGACCCACCTCGCTTTATCACATCCTGCAAGTATCTGGCACCGTTATCTATCGTCTGTTGTGGAATAGTTGTATATGAATGTGCAATCGCGAGTGCATAGAGTGCATAGGCACTAAAGAATGGGTCACTTGGTTGGTCAATCCACCATCCCCACCCGCCATCAGGATGTTGCTGCGACACTAAACGCTGAACACCGTCACTGACTACCTGCTGTAGCGCTTTTTTGGTAAACGGACCGACAGCGTCCTGTTTTGATTGCAACAGCACCCGATACACAGAAACAGCAGAAATAAATTTACTGGTAATTTGCTCAACACAATCATATGGATATGAAAGTAGGTAGGATAAGCCACCCAACCCGGATGCGCCAAGCGATGGTGACATCATGATACGTGCAGACCCCATTGCAGGATCGATATCAGTTGGGAGAGCGATGGCTTCTTTTGCATTTCCGCCCTTCACTTCTCCTGCTGTCGCCACAGTTTCAGGAGTGAAGTACGATACAACGGGCATTGGCATCGCGACAGCGTCTTTTACAACGCCCTGCCCATCCGCAACACGAAGGGTAACGGTTGCTGTTTTTGTAGAAAGCGCTCGTGTTTTCCACATCACTTTTGCCTGTTCCCCATCCGCAACCCTCACCTGTTTGGTAACACCCTCCAATATAGAGAGACCATTTCCTTCTATTGTTACAGCAAATACCTGATCCGACCCGCTGGTATTTGTGATAATGCCACCTAACATCGGCTCATCACCAACAGCTACAAAGCGTGGGATAAACGGCCGTATGAGAACATCGCGACCAACAACAACTTCAGACACGGCAGATCCGAATGCAGATTCTTTTGATGTTGCCATAGCACCCATTCTCCATGTCGTCAGACTATCCGGAAGTTGTATGGATACTGTTGCCGTACCCTGTTCATTTGTTTTTATTTCCGGATTCCAGTACGCAGTATCAGGAAAATCAGTCCGTGTCGTATCAAATCCGCCCTTCTGATTATGAACATATATGCCACCGGCAAAATATGTTCTATATGTTTCCACTTCTAGGTTGTACACCGTATATGTTCCACTCATTCGTTCTATGGACCTAACCGGAACGGGATTATTGTGCACATCAACAAGGACATCTCCAATTTCAAGTAACCCTGCGATCTTCCACTCACCATTCACAAACACCCTATGTTCTCCAGTTACCCGAAGAGAGCCGTTCACAATAAGATACGTTGGGACAGTATGCACATACGTGCGAAGTACTTTTGCTTCAACTAGTTTCGAAGACTGTTCATTCTCACGGGTGAGTATTGTATCTCCTACCCGTACATTTTCAATTGCCTTTTGCACCCCGCCACTCATGAGAACCGGCGTATCACCGGTAAAGCATCCGCCACCGCTCCCGCCTTTCGACCCAAGGTTTGTATTTGCATTAATTCTATCGATCGATATCGTCATCAGCTGCGATGTTGCCACCGCCAGATTTCTGGGTTGATAAAATGTTTTATAAATTTCAGGAAGCTCGATGCCGGATAAATCCCACACGGCTTTATCCACAAGTCCGACCGCAAGTTCGGTTGCAATCGGATGACCGAGTAAATCATTTGTCTGAATAGTTGCTTTGAGTGTGTCTTTAGGTTTGTATTTTTTCTTATCGGTTTTGATAGACACCTGAATTTGCTGTTTTTTATCTGTTACTTTCACTTCAGAATAGCCGATCTTAAATTCCGGAGGATTTTTTACCTGATCACTGCCTTTTATAACCACGGCACTTACAAACACATTTGGTGTATATGTCGGCGGAATCGGCATATCAAAATTATTGGACGTTTCACTTGTTTCAACGAGTTTATAGGACAGCACACTGCCGCGCTCCGCGGTAAGAAGTGTTTTTGCGGACGCTGATGCAAATGGCGACGCCACAAATACAGACATCGTATCTCCCACCAAATAATCACGTTTATCTGTTACGACAACGATACGGTCATTATTTTCCCGTGCCGCCTGAAACCCAAATCCTGATACCCATAAGAACGATCCGCTTACCGATGTGTTTCCTTTTGCGTCTTTTGCCGTAGCACGCACTTTATATGTGCCGCCTTCTTTTGGTGTAAAGGAGGCCGTAGCGCGAGCTAATTCATTTGTCGTCACTGTGGCTGTAGATACCAGAGAATCCTGTGGTTTACTCACATAGTAGAACTGACCGTCATCAGGATTCTGTTCACGGATTTCATTCCATGTCCGCTTAAAAAATTCGACATTCACAGGAGTCGATGGAACTTCAACACCTTTGGGATCAACACTCACAATCTCCACAGTAGCCTCTTTGTCGGTCTGATTCCCATAGCTTTCCGGTCTTATACCCGCCATCACAGATGATTTATTTACAATAAATTCCTGCGAACCCGCTACAGACTGATTACTGATATCATTTACCACAGCCTCCACCATCATCCGCTGGCTCGTTTTATATTTACCGATATCAATCGGCGGAGCTATTGTGAATTCCCCTTTTGCATTCGTTTTCCCGGTTCCATCCGTTACTTTTTCTCCGGAAAAATACCCGTCTCCACTGTAATACCACCATGCTCTGGACCAGTATGATTCAGGATCACCAAATTCAAAGCGCCAATCTTTATCCCAGCGAAATGCATAATCTTCTGTTTTGAGTGTCCAGTCAACCGGAGCTCCGCTCACGGGTGCGCCAAAATAGTACGATGCAGTCACGCCGACTGTTGCACTATCCCCCTGTACATATGACGGTTTATTCGGGACGACACTGACTGCAAGCTCCGGTTTTTTATACTCCTCCACCTGAAATCCTTGCGCATATTTGTTTCCGTTATATGAGACTTCCACGCGGTATTCCCCGAGTTCCGCCTGTTTACTTAACTGGAATTCACTGGCAAACGATCCAAATGACGTGGTGGCAAGTCCGTTTACAAAAATAGATTTATTGTTACTGTCTGTGATTGTTGCCTGCACACTCTCCCCTGGTTTTATCTGTTCATATGCCCCGTCAGTATCTTTTCGAATTACACCTTTTATATACACCTTTTGCCCTGGTCTATAAATCGGACGATCCACAGTTACATATAATTTATATGTCTGGTCTGTTTTATAGTCTTTCGATTCAGACGGGTTATAGTAGGTTGGCAGTCCAAAATCATAGGCATTTAATCCTTCTGCCCATGCCGTTGATGCCACCACCGTATCATTTCCTTTTGTTCCCCACACCAAAATGGTGTCCTGATCCTTCAGATTCACATCTTTCATAAATACACCGTCAGCATTTGTAGTGCCATTCGTCAGCGCGACCCCATGTTCGTCTGTAGCCTGAATAGTCATATCAGGGACGACATCGCCGGATGTTTGGTCCACGCTCCAGACAAACAATTGTTTTTCACTTCGTTTTACCGTCAGTGTGGCATCACTCACAATCATGACCATGTTGTCATGAATTCCCTGTGGTATTTTCATATCCAAAAAATACATACCAGATGGGATAGTGGCACCGCTGTCCGTTGTCACTTTCGTTACTACATGGACGGGCGTATTAAATGCAGCATCATACGTTTCCTTCCAGGTTCGAACGCGTTCAAGTTTGCTGGTGTCGTAATTCTGCCAGTTTCTGCATGTTTCATCAGAACAACTGCGTCCGTACCTGCGGTTATATAACTCAAGCATGTCTTCTTTTTTCAACCGATAGAGTGAATATTCAACGGAGTTTGCGTTTACAACCTGCGCTACAATGCGTGGCGTCATATGCTGATTAAACGATCCAAAATACGTACCCTGTGGATTAATACTGATGGATGGTTTATAGGCGGCCGTATCAAAACTGAAGGTATATCCATTTCCAAGGGCAACGCCGTACTGATCCGTCGCGTTTCCCCCGATCGTAATCGTATAGTGTGTGGATCGCCCCAAATAGGTACTTATATGGAGCTGATTTGTATTTCCATAATTTGATACGTAATATGACGGTTTGAGGTCCGGTTTTGGAGAGATAGAAATAGCATCATCAAACGATGTTTCTTTCATGGGGCTCCGGAACGAAACGTCAATGCTATATAGTTCGCCGACATCTGTCTGCGTATTTCTGGGAGTTGTACCTATGACACTCGGCTTTGGGCTCACGGTAAAGTTCCACGTATCGTCTGTTTCCATACCGTTTGGCCCTTCCATTCCTTTGAGTCCCGCTGCCACTTTCACACTGTATCGTTCCTCACGTTTTAGCCCGCCTGTCGCATAAAATCCAACAGTCGATCCGATAACCCGAACAGTTCCTGGCACCCGATTACTACGGGAATCATACACAGCAAATAATTCTTTTGCAGAGGACGGATCAATTGGCTGATTAAACTGTGCAGATACAGACGCCGTCGGCGATGCATACGCTTCGTCTCTGTGAGGACTTCGGTCTATAACCCGTGGACGAATGCTGCTAAATGAAAATGTATATGCTTCCTGCAAAGACCCACCATCTAGTGAAGACAGTCCTTTGGGAACAGTCACCGTGTATGTACTTGCTTTTTTAAACGGTTCACTCGGACGAAGTTGATACGCAGTTGTCCCAAGCCAGCGGCCTTCTCCTTTAACCGCCGGTTCGATTGTAAATGCACCTTTTTTCAGCGCGCTATTGGTGGCGGTTGTCAGTGGAATCATCGGTCGATCAAACACAACAGTGATGGGTGTTCCATCTTCAGGAGCTTCATCTTCAGGAGAAGCCACAATCACTGTCGGATTACCAATAGTTTCAAAAGAAACTGCAGATGTTGTTATCTGAGGGATAAAATACGAAGAAAGCACGAGGCCTGAAAATGCAACAGTATACTGTTGCCCCCGAGCAAGCTGTTTTTTGGGAGTAATAATCAACTTCTGATTCCCTTCCCAGGATAGCGTTGCATCAAGAGCCGGAGTTATATGTAGATTTTTTTCTATAGTGGATTTAATCACACTCCGATTAAATATCACTTCGATTGTAGAAGATAGTGGTGCTCCCGTTGTTTTATTTCCCGGAAATGATGTCATAATCCGCGGCGGCAAAAAGAGAGGTCCATAGGAAACAAGCACCCAGAGCACGGCAAGTATAATGACAGGCATTCTCACCATCAGCCATTTTCCCTTTGGTGTTTCATGCATAAATCGGGTAAGCCATGCTCGTATCACCGCTGTCATATGAGTCGTTGTTTTTTTTATCTGAGGTATCAACCGTTCGCGAAGCGACAGATACTGTGAATGAAGCTGCTCTCGCTTCATCCAGCCAATATATCCACCCACAAGCACGATAATCATTACAGTTAATGACGCACGATAATGCCATAGCAAAAATGTATAGAGAGCACCCGATACAGAAGACCATGCAGATATAAAACTATACAGGGCAAAGGCAATCAAAAGAACAGAGATAACAAGCCTCACCAATCCAAAACGGCGAATAAACGCTGGTATGTGTTTCCGAAATAAATCCCCCATGCATTCATATTATTTCTGCTTTGTTTTTGAATATCAATGAGCAGATGTGCCATATTCCGCTACCGAAATATGAACAGTATTACTCTTCACAGTTGCACCGTTTGACGTCGTACCAATTGCAGCAACAGTATGATTGCCGACTGTCGGATTCCACGGAAATGTAAATGGAGTTGTGTGTGATACACCGATGGGGACACCGTCCACATACCACTCTACAGAGGAAATCGTAGAAGAAAATGCACTTTCAAACACAATTGCCTGTTGTGGCATCAATGCAGAAGCCCGTTCAAATACGGAGCGTTCGATCGGATTGGTAATAGTTAAATATGGAGCACTTCCGACTCCTTGCCGTGCAGTACACAAGGGAGAGAATTCCGATGGTGCCATAGGCATATCATTTGCCACAGCCCAGGTATATACCTGCGGCGGGTATGTTTCAAAGATGCGCGTATCCACAAATTGTGTTGGACACGCATCTGTTGCACGAAGCCCGTTTCGTATATCTATAGAAACAGGAGAAAACGATTCCGAGACGTCACGTGGGACTGTTCCTTCCATAAAAACTTCCTTTGTTTTGAGAGGACATATAGTCCCTGCCAGTTTGCCATCAGCGGCACAGATTGTTGCATCGCGAATCCCTTCCGGTTTTACAAACGATTCAGTGGGTTGTCCCTGCAATACTTCTTCCAAAAACTGATGCCATATTGGTGCCGCGCCAACGACTCCGGTTATCTGTCGCATCGGACGGTTATCGGTATTGCCGACCCATACCCCAACACTCACAGATGGTGTATACCCTACAGTCCAGTTATCATGCCAGTCTGTCGTCGTGCCTGTTTTTACAGCAGCAGGGCGTGAGAGCACAAGAGGATTTTTTTCACTAAACCCAAGCATCCGGGCTTTAGGGTCAGACAGAATATCAGATATGAGGTATGAAATTTGTGCACTCTTCTGCCCAAACACTGCGTGTGGTTCGGCTGTACTGTGCTGATACATCACACGCCTCCCATCATCAACAACCCGCTCAATAATATAGCTTGGTATATAGTGTCCGGCACGCGCAAATGTTGCATAGACGGTCGTCAAATCCAGAAGTGTCACTTCTGCTCCCCCCAGTGTCAGTGATAGATCATACCGGTCCATGTCAGTAAATGTACTAATTCCCATATGCCTTGCAGTTTCTACAAATGCAGGAATTCCAATTCTCGAGAGCATTTCAACTGCAGGCAGATTCAACGAAGATGCGAGTGCTTCCCGAGCCAGCACGACACCGTGAAACCGTCCATCATAATTATTCGGTGCAAATCCTTCTCCTTTTTTTGTTGTATACACAGTCGGCACATCATACAGTGCCGTTGCTGCTGTCGCCCCGTTTGCAAACGCAGTGGCGTAGGCAATCGGTTTGAGTGCAGAACCCGGTTGCCGAAGCGCTGTTGCCATATTGACCTGTCCCGAATGCGTTGCATCCGTATAATCAATGCCACCTAACAGCGCGCGGACCGCACCTGTATGCGTATCTATCATCACGAGGGCCGCATTTGATACATCATGCACATCGCGCAGTTTTTCCACCCATTGTCGTGCAATACCCTGTGCAAGTCGTGTATAGGATGCATCTATTGTCGTATAGACACTCATCCCTTTTTTTGATGTGATTCCCATATCCTGCAGCTTTGAAAGAACAAACGATACAGCATGTGGAGCAGTTCTCTCCTCTGCATTGGTATGAAGCACTATCCGTTCAGTCAGGGCCGCATCGTACTGATCTTGGGTAATACGATGAAGTTCCAGCATCCGATCCAGGACACTGCGTTTTCCTTTTTGTGCTTCATCCAAAGAAGCAAATGGATTTCGCAGCTCAGGTGATGAGAGTATTCCCGCAAGCATCGCGCTTTGAGCCAGAGACAAGGATCGTATATCCGCATTAAAATATGAGAGTGCGGCAGACTGCATGCCGTACGAATCATTACCCACATATACACCATTGAGGTATCGTGTTAGTATTTCTTTTTTGGAAAATCGTGCAGACAGTTGCAGTGCCATCAGCACTTCTCTGATTTTGCGAATAACGGTCCGTCTCGGGATGCGGTTGGGAGAAATCACTGCAAACCTGGCCAACTGTTGTGGAATCGTACTTGCTCCGCTTACAATACTCCCGGCTTTGATGTTATCAAACAGCGCTCTCCCCATCCGTCGGATATCTATACCAGCGTGGGAAAAAAACTGAGCATCTTCACTCACCACAACCGCATCAATCAGATATTGTGGAAATGATTCATATGACACTGGGTGATTGGAGACACTGTTACCTGCCTGCTCGTACAACAATTCTCCATGTCGGTCATATACTTTTATTGTTCCCGAATCCGCAAAAAACGGATACGACCAGACATACAAAAAAAGACACACAAACGCACACAGGAATAATAAAATCTTCCGTCGTTTCACACCCTCTATTATGCGTACGTATATCGTACTTTTCAATGTAAAGAAGATTACTCGTTTACCACTTTTTCAAGTGTTTTGGCGCTGACGCCATGTGCTTTTTCTTCCCGTTTACTTTTTATAAATTCAAAAATCATCGGCACAATAGAGAGTCCGATGATAGCGACTATAACGTAATGAAAGTTTTTCTGTACTATTTCCATATTGCCAAAAAAGAAACCTGCACAGGTAAACAATGATACCCACAGAATGCCGCCAATGATGTTGTACAAAATAAACGTGTGATAATGCATAGACCCAACCCCTGCCACAAACGGAGCAAAGGTGCGCACTATTGGAACAAATCGTGCCAGGATAATTGTCTTCCCGCCATGCTTTTTATAAAATACCTCGGTTTTATCGATATGCTTTTGGTTAATAAACGGGATCTTTGGATTGTCGACAATTGCCTTTCCAAAGTATCTCCCTATGCTATAGTTAACAGTGTCACCAATAATCGCAGCAGCGATAAATAATGCAAGGACAAGTGGAAAATTCAGTGTTCCAAGAGCACTCAGAGCTCCTGCCGCAAAGAGTAGTGAATCTCCGGGCAAAAACGGCAAAATTACAAGTCCGGTTTCAGCAAATACGATAAAAAATAAAATTGCATAACTAAAAAATCCGTACTGCATGACCACATCTTTCAAATGGCGATCTAAATGCAGAAAAAATTCTAATATAGCTTGTCCGATTTCCATAGACGTATATCATATCACAGCAGCCCGCCTGTTGAATATGCAAGTGTTATTTATGAAGTAATTCGTGACACAAGATCAGGATTGAGTTGATATGTTTTATCTTTATACGCAACAAGCCGCCATAAAAACTTTTTATTCAGAGCCAGAACCGTGTCGTACAGTGTCCTGGAATTTTTTTGATCAGTAGACTCCCCCATACGATCAAGCAGCGCATCTGTTTCCCATCGTTTTTTGGGCTGCGAGAAAAGCGCATCACACACATAATACTGATTGGATGCATACGCTATCGGATACGACAGGCCGTCAGCTATAATTGCAGATTTCTTCCGATCAAACGACAACGTTTCCGGTAACTCACGAAGTGCTTTAAGGGCCTCATCACGTTCATGTGCTATGTTCATGCGCATCCAATCACGAATCACCTGCGAAAACAAAAGTGATAATGGCACCACCACACCCACACCAAACAAACACGAGAGTATCAAAAACTTTTTGAGGAGTGTCGTCATATCAGTCAATGAATGCGCTGCCACAATCATTCCTTTCTCTGCTCCTGTCGTATCTCGAATAACATCATAATGCACAAAAAACTGTTCATGTGTACGAGCATCCTGTATATATTCAGTCTGTTGGTGCTTTGCCGTATCAACATAACTTGGGTCAATAAACGAAGGGGTGCGTCCGTTATTTAACAATACTTTGTTGTGCATATCCACAATTTCAAACGAAACAGTGTATTGGATGTTTCGCACATCCACCGACGTTACAGACACGTCACCTGTATCTGTAACCACTATTTTTTGAAGCAGTACATCTATATTTTTTTGCAAATCCATATCAACCTGTGTCACAGACTCGGGGGTGGGATTGTATGATGCAACCAATATGACACCGACGGCTGTGTTGTTGTGAATAATTTCCTTGGAAAGTACCCGCCAGCGTTCGTTTGTGTCTCCATCAATATACTGAGGGCTGGTAAATGTCCGAATCTTTTGAAAATCCGATGTATCTAAGAATCCATGTATTGGACTTGATCGCTCAATCACAAATCCATTGGTTGTGATGATATATAGCGGTTCTGTGTATCCGCTTGAGCCATTTGGATGCGGTGTCTGTGGGTCTGCGAGGTAGCGCTGTGTATTCCATTTCCCGTCAGAAAATACAAAGTCATTTCGGATACGGGTAGTATATGTTTCCAGATTGGCATGCACACCGCGAATAAACACAAGACGCATAATCGAAGATCCTGCAAAGACATGAAGCACTAAGAGAACAACAAAAAACAATACGAGATGTATAAATAAATACTTTCGGATATTATGTTGCCCAACCGGTAACATGCCCATAGATGTGTAATTTAGATTGCTGCAACAACATTATAGTATAGGGCCGATAGAGTCAAGTCCGGCAAATACTGTCATCATACCGATCACGCCGCAGATAAGCATATGATAGTATTTTTGTTGTCGTATATATGCGTACATGCCAATAAGCGAACCGACCGTCATACCCACATATACCACTTGTTGAAAGATCCCCTGTAGCTCATATGCAATCACATGAAACGCTAAATACCCAATAAGTAACAAGAGCAGTGTCACAGAATCCCGCGTCAACATATATTTGTGCATATATCCTCCGTTTCTTGCGGGAAGTATAAAAGGATGGTATGTGAATCACATGAGATTCACTACATATCCATATTGTCATCCCCGACCAGATCGGGGATCCAGAACAATAGATGTTGTTCCAAAAATATTCGATAGCCTGAAGTGAACTGATGTATCAGGAGACGAGTTCTCCCACCAAAATCGAAGGATCATGATATGTTTCAAGAAGCGAGAGGTTTTTTACATTTGCACGAAAAAATAAATCCATCACAATACCAATATACGGCACAACACCAAACAGATAATCAACACAAATATTCCACAGCATCCGTATGTACACATGAAACGGCACACGTAAGCGGTACGCAATCCAAAATAAATAACAGGAAACTCCAAGAGATATGATATTTCCAAATCCCGGGATGATATCCAACAGAGGATCAATGCCAAACTTAATACCAAATACACGAAACTTCAGATCCATCACAGTCACTATGCGTTTGGCAAAAGCTATATCAGATGCAAGAGACATGGTAGTACGTTTACTCAGGTCAACTGTTTATATACCAAACCGGCCAGTGCTCCCCCCAGGAGTGGACCTGCACTATATAATAGGATGTTTCCCAGATGCGTCGTGACAGATGAAATATCATAAATAATCGGAGACACACCAACTGCAGGATTAAATGCTCCACCCGAGATAGGTCCTCCGACAAAAGCAGCCGCCAGAAGCGTCATACCGATTGCCAGTCCATAATACTGGTTTCCTTTCACTTTCGGGTTGACTGCCACATGATGAACAACACTGACTAAAAGGAATGTATATACGACCTCAGTAACAAACGCAGAAACAAACGATATATGTTCCCCCGGAGAAGGTATAAAAAAGAATGTTCGTATAAAACTAAACACGCCTGCTGCCACAAATCCGCCAAAAAGTTGGGCTGACATATATTTTTTTGCTTCCGCCCATTTCATGTTTCCGGAGACCATCAGACCAAACGTCACAGCGGGATTATAGTGGGCGCCACTTATATACCCACCCATATAGACAAGTGCCACAAGGACAGCACCGATGGATATCGGGCTCCCGGTCATCGCAACGGTTAATACCAGAAAGAACGTACCGATACATTCAATAATATATTTTTTCATAGTACAGATAGTATAAACGATTTCCTTGACATGCCCAATCCCCTATCTTCATACTGACAGTATATGGATCCCGTAAGTCCTTCAACTGTCGTATCAAAACCGCCTCAGTCAAACAACGCCACACTATTTGCGCTGTTAGCTCTCGGATGTATTGGCGCATTTATTTCAGGGTTTTTTATTTCTGATCTTCTGAAACAAACGACAACGACATCTCGCCCTGCCATCTCCCCGACACCGGTGAGTGGACATGCTGTTGCCACACCAACAGAGATGCCTATGAATGCAGTTGATCAATTACGCTTTAGTGCAGGCAATCATTATTTTGATGACACGGTACTTGTTATCACAACCGATGCTCCCCATCAGGTAGTGATCGGCTCCATGGTCCGCATACAGGAAAATGAAACGTTTATACACAACACCCGTGTCAGTCTGTTTGATGGGACCACCTGGGAGCGAAAAACGCTTTCCAAAAGCGCAGATACACCGGAGATTCTGCCAAATGATCTAGTGACTGACTGGTCTATTCGAATTGATGCGACGAGAATGCTCAAAGAACAACTCAAGGGAACGATTACCGTTGGAGACAATACCGCTACATTTCAGGCAAATCAGCTGCAAAATGAACTTGGCATCAGAAGCCTGCCTGGGTATACCAAATTTATGTCAGAGGGAAATGGAACGCTTTCCATCAACGGCACATCACATCCGGCAAAGGTACTCTACACGCGCATTTATTCCATGAATACAGATGACATTCAGTTCTATACAGAACCCATCGGTGTTACGACAGACTGGATAGCTTTTTGGGATTCGCTCGGAAACTTTTACCATATAGACTCCTCTACTGTGTCAAAGCCAACACCTATCTATAAAACGCATACACTCGGCATCCTCAAAACCGCTATGGGTGCAGTCACAAAGACATTTTCTGTACACACGATTCGGGACAACAACACACCACCGGACGCCTATACTATTACCCTTCAATCGCCCCTCGACGTCACGCTCCAACTGTCCCGCAAAAGTGCACTCAACAAAGCGCCGAATGGATCATATGACTGGTACCTAGGAACAGTAGAAGGGACTCTTACCACAGCCTCTCAAAAAGGCGCTACTGGGTACGGAGTTATCGAATATATTCACGATTAAAGAAGCGGCCGCTCAGGCAAATGAATCTTCAGGATTATTCCAAGTACTACCCCAATACACAGAAGAATCACAATCGTCCATGCAATAGCCAGATGCAGCGGTTTCCCAAACAATTTACTCCACAGCGCGCTCAGGCTCACGGCAGGCACAGATAAACTGCCTATCACAAGGGCGACTATTTTTATAATAGGTATCAAAAGTACCGCAGGCAGTATCACGATTGCTTCTGCTTTCGGAGGAAATACAGCAAAAATACATACAAGTCCAACAATAATGAACAGGTTCATCATACATCTACCATACTGTACTTTGCCTATGCCGTGAAGGGTATACTATAGATATGAAGACTCAGGGACCACACTACTATACGGGTGGCATTGCTCAGATCGTCGACCATCCAACGCCACTCACATATTCATTTCTATCTCACTGGTTTTCAGGTGCGCAAAGTTACGGCCGTGCAATGAAGCTCCTGAAACTTCCCTATACGACGAGTACCGGTTCCGCTGTCGTGATGCACAGGGGTGAGCTCGTCTGTGATCTCTGGGCAGATGAAGAAATTCTCTATAAAGAGACTGTATTTTCCTATAGACCACAATCAGATAGTGAGCAAAGTCCGACTCTCTTTGTAGATTTTCACAAATGTTTTTCACCGATGTGCATTGCAAACACACTCAAAAGTATATGGGTACAAAGTATGTGGATTGCCAATCCGTCTGCTATAGTCACAAGGCTTCAAACAACGGTTTCTCAGATAGATACAACCCGCAAAAAAAACATCAATACACTCGACACACATCTCACAGAAGCAGTACTGCCTGCCGTTATCGCAGTTGGGTATGTATCTGAATATATCCACCAATATCTGATGCATGAAGTAAAAGATAAGGCAGTTGACGTCAACCGCTACATTGCATCCCGTGTTGCGCAAACGGATTGGATATTCCAGTCTCTGACTGATCAATACAAGGTAAAAACGCATGAACTATCATTTGATGCATATATGGACCGCTACGGTGTTCGCGCTGATCGGGATCTGGAACTCGATTGTCCGCGCTGGAGTGAAATTCCCACAGACATACAAAAACGGATTGATCAAAGCATCGAACCAAAGACTCCGGATTCAGTAATTTGCCCTCCTACAACACTTATGCCACTTATCGATGCAAGTATTGCACTGCAAATTCTTCGGACTAAAGTAAAGCACACCATGCTCTACTCTATACAGGAACTTCGAGACCTCATCCGTGCACAAACTCCCGACCAATCATCACTCTCCCATCTTACCCGAGAGCAGATACTTCGCGGTGAATTTCCTCCGGCACCGGAAACAACAAAAGTGCATGTCCCACAGACTGATGAACAACCCGCTCCAACATCCGGCCGCGGTACACCGGTATCAGTCGGTGACGTGAAGGGCACGGTTCGTCAAATTCATGATCCAACTATGCCCATTCCCGAAGGGACCATTGGTGTATTCCCAAATGCCAGCCCTGAATTTAGCATCCAGTTTCCGAAGTGCGTGGGACTTATCTTTGCCCGCGGCGGACAGACATCTCATGGTGCCATTGTCGCACGCGAATTTGGCATTCCCGCAATTATAGAAAGAAGCGCTCTTACCATTCCAGATGGTTCCACAATCACGATACTAGGTACAGATGGCACGTGGCAATTGCAGTAAATCCACTTTCGTGTGGTGATACTTGCTATAATGAAGCTCTCATGGAAACTGTCAATGCACCGTTATCAGTATTGTTTGTCTATTTAGCCCACCCCCGCCAATCACGTGCAGACATGGAGGCGGATATCACAGAATTATGGCAGCTCGTTGCCACGCTCAAAAACGCGACGGTTGTCGATCTGATTCACCAAAAAGGACCGGAGTTTGATGGCACCTATATAGGTCCTGGCAAAGTTGCCGAAGTCGCAGCATATCTCAAAGACCATCGGACTGACGCCATTGTCTTAAACGGCACCCTCAAACCATCACAAAAATTTGCTCTTTTG
>CAYSEV010000016.1:0-23528 GCA_964430295.1 uncultured Gammaproteobacteria bacterium | reverse complement strand
CGCCCTTCGTAATAGTAATTACTCGGGCATAAATCACTCTAATCAGTTTTTTCGTCTCGTTTAGAGACTGCAAAACTGAATAAGACTGATATAAACAATCTGATTGTGTGTTTCAACACGCTTGTATTCTCTGAAGTGAAACATGTTCACTCCAAGGAAAGCGCGTGTTGAAACATATGAAGGAAAACAGGGGGAAGAAAAACTCCCTCAATCATATGGCGCTTCTCACCAAACAAAGAGTGGGTTGTGGGTAAACCCACTCTTTGTATTCCTTGATGAGTGGGCTTACTCGGCTTTGTCCTTCACTTCAGGTTCTTCAGCCTTTTTCAGCCACTTGAACGTCACGCCGTAGACGAAGGCATTCCACCAACGACGGTGAAGATGACCGAGGCGCTCAGCCGTCCATGGTTCCGTTGTTTCGTAATCCTCTTCTTCATAGTCCAGCGCGTACAGCCAGTATGAATCCCAGACATCGAGAACCCATTCGTGGAATGTTGCTCCCACTTCCTTCGGCTCAAGCCAGGAATCCAGACCGTACACGTCATCCGCGCCGCGGAATGCGAAGTAGAGAAAGATAAACGGATATGAGATGAGCCATGCGAGGATGATCACCACATAGATAATTATCTCGATGATGGTCGTCAGCACGCGCTCGATGAGCCAGAATGGGAAGTGCCAAATATCATCCCACGCTTTTGCCCAACGATACCCAGGGGTTGCCTTCAGCATGTCTTCAAACGTTTTGACCAACGCCACGTTCTGGCTTTCGACGTTCGCTTCCATCTGTCGAAGCTGTCTGGCGATTTCCCTGGTCACCCATTCACGATCCTCAGGAGCCATGACCTGATATAACTTGCGTCTTCGTTTCTCTGCAGTTATATGCGGCTGAACTGGACAACTTGCATCCATTCCTCCGCACACAGGGCATGAGGCGCTCACTCCTTGCAAATCAACCAGCGACTTTGCCAGACTCTTCCACAGATCCGTGTCGCGAGTATTCTTGGAGCGTGACCTAGGACCGCCGAATCCGTACGAGCCCATCATCGCGGCGATTTCATCAAGATCAGGGAGATCCCACCGATCCCTTCCCATACCCGCCCGACGGGAATTTGCGGATTGACCAGGAGCATACCAACCTGAAGGGATGGTAATTTTAAGCAATGCCAGTGAGCCTTTGCACTGCTCTTCAAACAGATCATCTCCGGGCTTGAGATGCGGCAAAATTGCGATATTGTTGTCGAAATCGGTTCCAACGACGGTAATGTGCTTCATTGTTGGGAACCGCTCCAACGCCATATCCAGCATCTGCCGAGTAAACTCTGGGAGTGATTCCCAGTTTGGAAAAACATCTTCCGTAATGCTGTACAGCGCTACGGAGATTTGACCCTTTGCAGGGTGGGCAAATGTTTTTACTATCACGTTGACCTCGAGGTTTTACTTAGATTTTGATTTGAATTACCGGACGAGCGACGTACAGTTTTCGTATCGTTTTGTTTGCACCTCCATGTGTATGAGATTTTTTTGTCGCATGACGCGTCATGACTTTCTTCCTTTGCGACTAGGAATACCCATCCTGAATTCCCTATTCAGAAAAGATATTCCCAGTCGCTTGTTTTCCTTATATCAGATTGTTAAAGTGCCAATCCGATGGGCACGAAACGTGCCCATAAGATCCGTGAATTGTATCATTTATCAACAGAATAGTCAATGTTATAGGCTTAAATTATCAATGAGACGTGGGGAACTATATATGATGTTTCTTTTATTTACTCTCCAGTATCCTCTTCCAACTCCCGCAGGATATCCGAAGGAACTGGAGCCTCAAGACCCTGTGTTGCCTGATCATCCACTTCTTTCGTTATTTTTATTGCTTCCAATGCGCGACCTACCGGCTCTCCCGATTGAAGTAGATTTCTATTTGCCTGACTTGCACTATCTGCCGGTTTTGGTGTATCTCCGCCTGATTCTGGCATATAAACTCCTTGTCACAAAACGAATTACCCGTCATACTATTGGGTATGTCTCCTGATGAAATCCGTGAGGATATTGAACTAAAAATTGTCGAATTAATCAAGCAGTTGCTTGAGGATGGCGTCGTAACAGAGGCCCGCGCTCAGCAGTTGTCAGCGATCGCGCTTAAAACGCTTGTCCCCGGCATGTCTTTGGAAGAGCTCTATAGAGCAATCCCAAGGCTGGATGATGCAGCCACAGAATTGGCACCGATCGTTATCCCCTACATGCGCGAATATGAGGAAAATATCACCAAACGGGCACAAACCAGTGTAGAAGAGCTTATCAAACAGGGCCAATATGATGCTGCCATTAAGTTAGCAAAGCAGGCCACGACCCGCGAAGTTGAGCTTGTCTGGCAGGGGTCGGGTAAAAAGGATTAGAAAGAGAAGGAATAATTATACTAATTAACCTAATGACTAATTGTTCTAGTTAATCTAATGTCTAATTGTTCTAATTAACCTAATGTCTAATTGCTCTAATTAACCGAATATGGCGGGTGAACAGAAAAAGAAAATATATGATTTGGAAGAAAGAACTGCTAAATTCGGAGAAGATGTTATTAAATTTTGTAATTCATTACCACGAACACCCGTTAGTACACCACTTATTGTTCAACTAATTAAATGTGGGACAAGCATTGGCGCAAACTATTGTGAAGCTGATGATGCAGAAAGTAGCCTTGATTTCAGACATAAAATTGGTATTTGCAAAAAAGAAGCAAGGGAAACAAAACATTTTCTTCGAATGTTCATGACTGCACTCCCCGATCAAAAATCCATAATTCCGAGTCTATTACAGGAAGCAACGGAACTTCATCTCATCTTTAATGCTATATACAAAAAGGTAAGTAAAAAATAGCATAATTAACTAATTGTTAATTGATCTAATAAATTAGGTTGATTAGAAATTAGAATAATTTGGCATTACACACCAATTATTTTAGGTTAATTAGAAATTAGAATAATTAGAAATTAGAATAATTAAAAATTATGCCTCTATCGTATTTGCCAGAAATAACCCTATAGTATAAAATACCACCATGCCTAGTTCTACAGAAGCAGCAGACGTCGACAATGTGTTTATAGATGCCGCAATTCGATCGCATGCAAAATCAGCGATTGAAGGCTTTCAAACGCAAGGCCTGCTGGCCACATTTCCGTTTGAAAGTACAATGATACAACGAGTGCTTTCTCCGCTCACAGGATTTTGGGAATATACTGTCGGACATAAACATACTGTTGATTTACCTATAGTTCAGGCAGGCCTTTCTGTTGCCCCAAATACGCTAGAAGAATCATCATTTATACGACTATCTCAGATGCTTCAAACTGCAGAACGCACACATATACTTCTTATGATTCAGGCGGTGTATACAATTTCCAAACCCGATTCCCCCATTATTGCATTTGCTGCTGAATTGAACGCCCCTGCCGTCCAGGCTCAGAAAACTGTTGGATTAACGTACGCGGCCGCAACACGGGAAAAAATACTCATGTACAGATCAGCAAAAAACGGCCAACCGCTGTTTGAGCCTGTCAAACTCCGGGCGATTGTTCCGGCACTGTTTGATGAAAACGAGCTGCCTTCCTGGGGATTTTCCCAAAGTGCTCTTGCGGTGTTTGATGAAGAAAAAGCACATCGTATGATACGAGGGTGGCAACGGTCTCTAACAGCCGATATGACACAGACAAACATGGATGATGCACTTAACCATATCAGCTCACAAATAATCAGCATATAACTTGACTATTTTAGTCCTATAGTGTATAATTTCGACACTATGGAAACATGGGGAGTTATTTACCAATACTGCGATACACCATCCTGTGCCAAAGCAGGCACGAAAGAGCCATGTGAAGCACACGGATTTTACCGTGTAGACCCTCCAAAACCTAAAACAGTACCACAGGCGCTTCAAGCAAGATACACCTTTGATCTGCGTACATTTTTGGGGATAATGCTGCTTGCGCTTGGATTGGGTGGTGTAATCGGACCGATGATTCCGGAAATCCGTATGGAAGCGCAATACGCATATTCTCAACTTCCGTCTGTGCTTGGTGCTGTCGATCAAAAGCCACTGACAGTAGCAAATACAACAAAACCACTTCCAAAATCTGTGCCTGTTGTGTTTGAACCACTCAAGACACCCGATGGAACTGTCATTGAGCCTGAAAGCACAAGTTTTGGCATTGTTATACCAAAAATAAATGTAAATTCTCGAATTATTCCAGGCGTGGATCCAAGTAAGCTTGAAGGCTATGCAGACGCGCTTTCTGCTGGAGTTGCACACGCAAATACCTCATTTTTTCCGGATCAGGATGGAACGGTATATTTGTTTTCCCATTCCACAAATTACGACTGGTTTGTAAAAGACCTTAATGCCGTTTTTTACCTGGTAAAAAATCTGGAAAAAGATGACACCATTGTGCTGTTGTATAAACAGAAACGATATACGTATAAGATCACCAACAAAAAAGTGGTATCTCCAACCAATATTTCCTATATCATCCCCTATGCCGGAAAACGGAATCTGATTTTACAAACCTGCTGGCCCCCTGGGAGTACTACGGAACGCCTCCTGATTTTTGCCGATCTGATTGAAGAAAATGGCAAAGCAATTTAACCATACATATTCCCCGTATTTGTATAGCATACTTCATCATATTGTTATCGAAAGGATAATGGAATATTTACCCTAATTGAAGCTATTTTTCATCTTTTTTCCCACCATCGATTTCAAAAAATAAATGATGTTTATTTTATAACAACAGAATTTGACTGTTATAGGATAAAGTGCTAAGCTTTGATTCCTGCACTACGATTATATAACCACTGCGGTATACAAGTCGTATTACAGGATTCGTTCGCACATTAATAACGGATAATACATTCGTACCACTTGAAAACTGACGTTTTCTGCGGGTATAAGCCTATCTAACCAGCTTTTTCGTCCCACGGGACTGCAAATCTGGATAAGAATAGGCTAATACTTTTTGAATATCGGGATATGTTTGCTGTATGGCTGCCCTATACAGCAGATACGTCCCGATATTTCGAGGCGAGAAAGAGGTGAAACAGATACACTGCACGACCCGGCTGCTGGTAACGTACCAACAGAATGTGGAGCTACTCCGGGAGCACGACCAGCTCAAAAAAATCACATACAGGTAGATTTACCTGGTCTCACCCATATGGGAGAACAAACGTGAAAAAGATTTTTACACATATTGTGCTACCGCTCATTTTGTTATTGAGCGCGTGCCAAACTGCGACGCCAACAGCAACGCAGGTACCGTCCCAAACGGCATTGCCTCCAACAGCAACGCTGACAAATACACCAGTGCCGCCCACGGCGACCGATACAGCCACGGCAACACTGACGAGCACACCATCTGCTTCTGCTACACCATCATCTGCCTGCAAAACAGCCGGCAAGCCATATGCGTGGGTTGTAGATGTCGGAGCAATACTCCAAGGGGCAGAGTCAAGGCAGGTCATCGTTTATACCAGCGAAAAGGCAGTACGGTTGATTCTTGATGACGGTGAGAAACTATGCTTTGACACAAGCCTGACCCCTGCTGGAAAAGAAGCATACGGGAAGTATTATTTGATTCTTGATATACCCGTTGCATCAAAAGTGTTAAAGCTGGTTCGCCCTACATTGAAGCCTGTCGTATACGGTGGTGATGTGTCCGATCCTGGCAATGCGTATGATTACGTGAGTATTTTGTTGTTTCCATCTACGCCAACGCCAACTGCAATAACGCCATCGATTACACCAACGAAAACGAATACACCAACGATGACGCCAACCATTACTCGCACACCTACTCGCACACCGTCACAGACACCGACATCGACGGTGACGCCCGTAGACCTTGTCCCTTAACGTACGAAATCTGTGTCACACACTGTGTGCCACAGAGGCATTATTATCCGCGTTTTTTTGTTTGCGAACTTCCGTGAATTCTGTATATGTGTGCCTTGGCATACATATGTTTTATGTTTTTTACAGAATTTACGGTTAGTTTGAGTAGAGAATCAGTTCTCTATTGAACCTAACCGTAGCCTCAATTCTCCGTTATTTCTCTCTCTTTTCATCTTCTTCTTGTTAAAAATAAATATGATGTTATTTTTATAACAACACATATTTGACTATTATAGGTTTCTATGGTACAGTTTGTTCACCTGTAATTTAAGCCCATAGCAAATGCGCTATACGGAGTGAATCGCAGGGTTTGCACTTTTACATAACGGATATATTTGTTGTCCCGAAACGAACCGCCACATCTGCCCAAGTGACGGTTTATGTTGGGACAACAAAGAATTAAAAAATCCAAACCCATTCACCCGTCCGTTGTCCACGGGTAACAATCAATAGGAGACCTAAGAAATGAAATGGAATTCCCGCTCGTTATTAACACTGTTCGTCATCACCGTCATTTTGAGCGCTTGCAACATGCCCGCCGCGGCGCCGACCACTGAGTTCACTGGAACCCAAGGCATGCCCCTCGAATCGAATCTCATCATCGAGATGCAGAAGACTGCCGAAGGGAAGTACCAGTACACCATGACCAGCACGCAGGAAGGTAATTACTCTCTTGCTGGCATCCAGTTCGTCAATGGTGTAATCACCACAGATGCGCCGATTCAAATGACGCATTATGCAAGCGCCGCGGCTGTGTATCGCAATGGGACTCAATGCGCCGTGCTGGATTATATTGACTACCCATCAACCAGCGGAATCGTGTGGAAGGGCAGATTTATCTGCATGACTGACACGGCTCCCACGCCTGCCAGCGATGCTCCTGCTCCAACCGAAGCGCCTGTTGCGGCAGTATCTGCGCCAGTCATTGACCCGAACTCCTACGTCGTAACTCAAACGAGCCCGTTTGAGGTGTCTTACCAAAAAGGCACAGAAGCCCCCGTGAACATTTCCTATCAGGACCCTGCCTCTTGCGGTGGCGCGCAGGTCGTTGGCGAAGGCGGCATTGTTCTCGGTGATTTTACCGCGACGTTGCGTCTCGGAGATAATGCGGTCCAAATTATGGACAAGTACGGCGTGAACGTAGCCAACCTTGGCACGTCCACAGAAAAACCGTGCTTTATCATGACCGTTAATGGTATGTCGTGGACTGTCGGCAAGTAAATTGGATTTTTTCAGCCGTTTGTTGGCTGAAGTTCGATATCCGTTACTCACCGGTCTGCATTCATTTTAGCTTCGCGGCTTTATTTGCGAAAAAGAAATGTTTGTGTGACCGGTGATTATCCGAGTAGCCAATTACGTTTGACTGCTGGGATAATTTATCCTATAATTCGCAAAGCTTACTTTTGCTTTGGCGTCTATTGCGACTCCTATAGCATATAAGCTATTGCACTTTACCATATTCGGTTATTTCCCCCCTTACTCCAAATTTTGTGTGCAAATTTTAGGTTTTATAACCTCGGATTTGCACACAAAAAATAGTAAGGATGGTGATATGTTCATTGTAATTCCCCCTGACTGGATTCAAAAATTGGATCCAATGATGCAGATGATCATAGCGTTTATTCGCTTGATAATCATGCAATTCACATTTTATTTTCTCACACGAAGAAAATAAGGAGACATCATGCCAGAAGAAATTCAAATTTTCATAGATTTGGTGAAAGAGACGTACGAAGAAGTGAAGGCTTGGTTCGATGAACACACATGGGGGTACTACGTGCTATTCGGCTTAATCGGTATAGCTGTGGTGGTCATCGTGATCACAAATCCTGCGGTACTCTTATCGTTCAACTGCCTCATGCTCGCTGCATCACCGTTTGCGATTATCTGGTTCGTTCTTTGGAACCGAAAGCGCCAGAAAGATGAAGCGACAGTTGTTAAGCCTGAACCAGGAAAGGAGAAAAAGAAGGAACGGAAGAAAAGAACAACGAAGAAAAAGGAAGAATAACGCGGACTTCGCCTGGAGACATTTCAGGTGATTTTATCAGTCTCGTGGAGGAGACATGACAAAAGTAAAAAAGTACGGTCCCTGGGTGATTGCACTCATCATCCTCGGAGGAATCGGGCTCGTTTTCGGGTTCCCGGCTGTGGTCGGTACCATCATCATAGCCATGTACGCCATTGGTGGAGGCGCCGCCATTATCTTGTGGGCGATTTTCATCATCGGAGCCAGTGCAGGGCTTAAGCGAATGGCGGATCGTGAAGATCGGCGCGAACAGGCTCGAAAAGAACAGGAGGGTAAATAATAATCGAATACGGATCAGGCGCCACGCACACGTGGATATGTAACTATACCCACCATGACGCGCCTGATTTCCCCAGCTGACAATACGTTGTCATCTGAGAAAATCACATATCCCATAATACTTGACAAAGTGCATATTATGTGATACAGTATCATTCTATAACAGTCTATAACCGAAAGGATCGTATGAAACAAAACACAATCAAATTAGCTCTAGCCGGAATAGTCTCTTCAGCACTTATGTTTGCACCTATGGTACACGCTGATATGTGTACAACTCAGTACGGTGGGTCAACAAACTGTACCCCATCTGATTTGACTATCAACAAACAGGTTTATAATCCTGTAACAAAAACTTATGTAGACAATTTGACCACAACAGATCCGACCTTTACACCGGGAAATGAAGTGTCTTATCGCCTGATCGTCAAAAACGGTTCAGGAGAAACATTTCAGGCAAATATCAAAGATATCTTGCCTCCGTATATGGAATTTGTTTCAGGTCCTGGAACATATAACAAAGACACACGCGTCCTTGAATTCAAAATGGAAAACCTGATTGCAGGAGAAACCAGAACAGTAGACTTGGTAGCAAAAGTTGTAAATGCTAACCAGTTTCCAAGTGGAAAATCACTCTTCTGTGTCGTAAACGTCGCAGAAGTGAGATCACTCAACAGATTTGATACCGACAGTGCACAGGCTTGTTTGCAAAACGGCACAGTTACTGTCACAAATTTGCCAGTAGCCGGATTTGAAGATTATGCCATGCTTCTCCCATTTGCAGGAGTTGCACTCGGAGGATTTGCATTACTCAAAGGAAAGAAAAGAGCATAACAGTTCTAAGTTCGGGAAGTTCTAAGTTCGTAAAGGGTTTGGGAATTGGGCATTTATTAACAAGTAAATAGGTGTAATCGGCCTGCCGGCCAATATAACAGCCAGTGACTGCGAGTCACTGGCAAGAAAGAGACAGTAATTTGAACCGGCAGCCGAAAGGAGCCGGTTTTTTAGTGATTACTTTAGCGAATTCATTCATATGAATGAGCTTAGTAAGAACTATCCCGATGTACATCGGGATGACCGATTTCAGAGAAGAAGTTCGGACTAATCCAAACTTCTTTCCTGATATCGCAAGGTACCAGGCCAAGATGATTGGTCGCCCTCTATTGCAGAGGATACGAACAATTACTTGGTAGCACATTACAATACGTTGTTTCGGTAAATTGAGGGATTGTGAAAACAGATAGGCTTTTGGATTATGGTTATGTGGACCTCCTTGGTAGAAACGCGATCGGAATGTTTCTGATCGGGTGTCTACTAAGGGGGATTATCCCACTTGTGTAGTTTTGTCCGTACGTCCATCTCACCCATCTTTTTTCAGTTTGCTAACAGAAAGGAAAATCTCATGCAAACAAACAGCAATACCCCCATCCAAACCTGGCTTGATGAACTCAAGCAAGGCATCGTCGAAAAGTGGAATGACGCTTTGGAACACGCCAAGAACGGCTTGACTGGCTGTATCACTGCTCCCTTCCGCTTCATCTGGAATGTCGTCCGCGTTTTGTGGCATTTCACCTGGCGCTTGTTCTGGCTCGTTCTCGGAACGGGATGCCTGGTCTCCACTCCTGTGGCTGTGCTGATTGCCGCGCTCATTATGGGCACGGGCTGGTTCAGCATTCCATTAGCGGTGGTCAGCCTTATCGTTGGCATTCCCGTCGCGTTCATTCTCTGGCTCGTGCTTCAAGGCTTCAAGGCTTTGATGAAAGCATTCTTTTCGCTTTTCATCAGCAATGATGCCCGCGCACGCAAAGAAGCAGATGACCGTGAAAAGGTGAAAACCATGAAGATTCTGTTCGGATGCCTGCTCATTACGGGTATCTGCGGACCATTGGTCATCATCACCGCGCCTATTCTGCTCTACTACGGCATTAAAGCCATCGTGAATGCCATCCGCGAACGCAAGCCCAGCGCTCATTAAGCGACGACAACACCGAAACAGCACCACCACCCTTGAGGACACTACGATCCGCCGATCTTTTGGCGAATTTGTTTTTGTGTTTCTCTCGGGTGGTGGATTGTTGTTTTACATCAGAAGTTAGAAATTAATATTCTATTAATTCCCTGCTCCTGGTGTCGATCCTTCGACAAGCTCAGGATTCTCTTGAGTAAAGCGAAGAGAAAAACAACAGGTGAGGAATTGGTAGTAGACCAGTTGTGTCTGAGGAGATTTATCTCCGACTGACGCAAATATCCGTCTCTATCACTTTCTAATAGCACATTAATAATTGTTGGGTTAAATAAAGAACGAGAGATGAGGATTCATGATGAATCTCCTTACCTCAGATTTGTGTGGCAACATGGGCTTAACATACCTCATTATTAAGCTCATATCGCTGCACAAATTTTGAGGAAAATTTGTTGTCCAAACTCAGTAGGTTGCCAACCTTAACAGGCCATACTACGGTATGAAACAACTTTTTTACCACTGGAGGTAAACCATGTCCAATCCTCGTTCTAAACTCCTTGCCGCGGCGATTGTGTTTCTTTTCGTCGCTGGCGCATGCCGCCCTGTTCGACCGGTAGTCGGTCCGAACGGTTGGCTCTGGGATACCACCCAAGTCACCGTCGTTGATGTGACCACCGAAGAACAGCCCGCTGTCTCGACCCCCGCCGATGACGTGACCGCTGAACAGCCCGCCGCCACGAATCACCAGACGGTGAAAGCAGGAACTCCTCCCTTCTCCACGGCTCACACTGTGAACGAAGACGGACGTTTCGTTACTACGCTTTCGGGATTCGACCTCAACGAGTGGGGCGGCACGAATGACCCTGGCTGTACGCGCAAGGAATTGGATGAAGTCGCTCTCAATGAAGAAGTAGGAAGCGCCGACGAGAACTGTGTCATCATCCTTGAATGGTCTCTCAAGACCAAGGACGACACCATCGTTTCTGGCTTCTACGCTCTTCACCCGCGCGAATGGTTCCGCTTGACCTGGGACCAGGCTAACGGCGAGACGCACTTCGTGGGCACGCTCCACTACGTCCCCTTCGGCTGGAATGGACACATGCTCGCTGCCGATATGGCTGGCGACTGGCAAGTGAAAAATCCTGGCTTGGTGACGTATGTCGGGCTTTCCCCTACAGACCCTTGGGTTCAGCAACTCTGGCAGACTGCTGAATCTTCGGCGAAGTAATCCAATAGAGGCGCGCCATGCGTGCCCCGCCCGTTCAACCCAACACGATGGGTCCTCCGCTCTGCTTTACGCGGAGACCCATCAACATTACTGTGCAGCACAGCATTCTCGACAACATCTTGGTTCCCTCAAAAGGAATCTTTATCCGTAAGGAAAGATGTTTAGAAATGCTGTGTTGTTCCTAGTCAGCAATTGTCTAATAAGCTACGGCAGGAGCTTGTTATACAAACAATTGTTGACTAAGACGAATACCGAAGTATTTCTATTTGGGTATTCGAAATGCACATGAAATTAGAACAAAAATTTCGCCTTGCAGAAGAATATAACAGGGCGGATACAACCATCATCATTGCTAGTTATCCGGAACGTACAAACCGTTCGATTAAAGAAATCGATGCGGTGGCTTCCTATACAGATCACTTTGCCCGATCATTTAAAAAAGAATTAGCAAAAAGCAATCAGAGAGTTATTGTATTTGCACAGAAAAATGGAAAAGAAGAATGGTATAAAGAAGGAAATATGCTTATCTGTCGTGTCTGGGATAAAGGACATGCTATGGCATATGCACAGATACTCTCATCACTTTTTATTTTCCCTAATGTCAAAAATACGCTCGTACAATTTGAATTTCATCAATTTGGAGGAAAAATTACCACAGGGTTATTTCCAATTTTTCTTTCAGCCCTTCGACTGTTTGGTAAATCAGTCAACCTTGTCATGCACCAAGTAGTAGAAGATATCCGAACATTATCCGGCCATTTGAATTTGAATGAACAATCACTTATGCCAATGGTGTACAACATGCTCCTTCGTGGATTTTATAGAATGACTTCGTACGTGAGTAATACGATTACTGTACATAGTTCTATTTTTGCCAAACGGTTTACCGCCATAACAGGACGTGAAGATATACATGTGATCCCACATGGTCTTGGCGCTATTCGAAAAACGATCAGTAAAACAGAGGCAAGACGCATTCTTGGATTCAAACAACAGGATTTTGTCATGATTTCTTTCGGATTTCTTGCCTGGTATAAAGGTAGCGACTGGATTACGGAAACTGTCGCCCACAGTAAGCGAAAACATATCAAATTATTGCTTGCCGGCGGTGCAAGTCCAAATATCAAAACAGCATCACACTATAAAACTTTTTTGAAGAAGATTGAATCAACGGCAAAGAATTCCCCTGCTATTACTATGACAGGATTTGTCGAAGATGCAGATATTCCTTTATATTTTGCAGCCTGTGATTTAGCTGTACTTCCATATAGAAGTCTTATGAGTTCCAGCGGACCATTGGCAATGGCGATTGCTTTTGAAAAACCGTTTCTTTTATCACATACATTGGCTCCCTATCTGAAGGATTCTGATTTCAAAACAGCAATAGCAGAAAGTAAGCTGTCTGCAAACAGATTGTTATTTAGCCACTCTACACATGATTTCTGGGAAAAAGTAATATACGCCAAACGAAATGTGGCTCAATTTAAGAAACTTAGTACATATTTGCGCTCACAACGAGTGTGGCCGGAAATTGCAAAAAGGTTTGCTGCTGTTATCAATACTGCATCCTTGGAGAATACGAAGAAATTTGCCATACTAGAAGGTAGTAGTACTACTACCTATGCACACACATAATCCCGAGCATCGTCACTCCGGGTTTCTCTCGGTATACTGGCCGCATCTTATACTATGTATTCTTGTGTCCGTATTATTTGCGAAGAATTACACACCAGGAACTTGGCTTACCGGATGGGATAATCTTCATCCTGAATTTGATTTTGCTACCAATATTATAGATCGTTCTTTTTTTAGTGCCTGGCAGCAATACCAGGGATTGGGTGTTCGTGCTGGCAATGCACATGCGGCTGATATATTCAGACAAATTGCACTTTTTCTACTCTCCTTTTTACTTCAGCCCTCTTTACTTCGATATGTGTACCATTTTTTTGCATTATGTATTGGAGCAATCGGTATATATGAATTAGTAACCCGTGTTCATTTACCGAAACATCAATTATCAAGCCAACTTGCAGCCACTGTTGCTGCGATCTTTAGCATACTCAATTTAGGGACAATGCAAAATTTTTATGTGCCCTATGAATCGTTTTCTCATGCGTTTGCAGCATTTCCGTGGTTATTGCTTGCTTGTTACCGTTATCTTGCTTCGCCGTCTAAACGAACACTTTTGTTTCTCATATTCATTAATTTCCTAGCCATACCAATGTTTTATATCCCAACTATTTTTCTTGTTTATTGTATTATCTTGTGTTGTATTTGTTTGGCATATGTACTGCATACCCATTCACTGAAAACCGTAACGATATTAGCTACTGTTGTTCTGTGTGTGAACGCATTTTGGCTACTGCCATTTGGAGCTTTTATACTTCACGGAACATCTTTTGTTTCTTCTGTAAAAATAAACAAAATGTTTACACAGGAAGCATTCCTAAGGAATCAAAAATTTGGGACTGTTACTGACATTACCATGCTTCGTGGTTTCCTCTTTGATACGACAGATATGGCAAATACGAAAACCGGTGAAAATGAATACATGATGAAACCGTGGATCACATACTTACACAAACAAGGAATATCTCAGATGCATATAATGGTGGGTCTTATTGCGCTCATTGGGTTATGTATCGGGCTTTTCAGAAAACGACCGTTTTCATTGGCTAGCATACTTATCGGCATTGTCGTTCTGATTGCATTATGTAATGATAACCCGCCAACAAAACCTATTTTTGATCTCGTCACTTCGCTTTTTCCTTTATTGAAACAGGTTTTCAGATTTCCATTTACTAAATTTATTGTTCCGGCGATAGTTATATATGCATCGGGAATTGCACTGAGTGTAGAGTATATATTGTCAGTTTTTCTTCACAAAAAAATTCCTCGAATACTTTTTTTCATAGTTTTTGCTTGCGGTCTTATGTGGATAAACATCCCTTCTTTTCAGGGTAATTTTATCTATTCAAAGATGCGGCAAACGATTCCGGATGAGTATATGCAAGTAATGAAATTTTTTCATACTGAACCAAATGGAAAAATAGCAAATTTTCCACAACCATCATTTTGGGGTTGGATGGCATACAGCTGGGGATATAGAGGGAGCGGATTTCCATGGTACGGAATACAGCAGCCTATACTAGACCGGGCCTTTGATGTGTGGAATACCCAAAATGAACAATATTATACCGATATAACCCGAGCCCTTTATACAGAAAAAACGCCGGAAGCAATAGAAAAGATATTTGATCTATATAATATTACTTACCTGTGGATTGATAAGACAGTTATATTACCTCATAAACCAGAACTCTTATACGTATCTGAATTACAAACGTTAGTAGACACATCTGTACGCTTTTCAAAACAGTTCGAAACACCAACACAGGTTGTCTATCGTTTTGATAAAGAAAAAATTGCTTCAGCTATATCTGTTGCAGAGCAAGTAAAGCCGATTATATACCCATATGCAACAGATAGGACGACGCAGATTTCTACTGATCCTATTGGAAACATACAGGTAAAAGCACGTATTCCTTCAGGAACACTATTGTTCCCTTCCATATACTCATCTGACCATCCTATTCCATCCACAATATCAAAAACTGACACCACGTACGATGTCATGCCGCTTGTTCCCAAAATATATAACAATGGTATACCCCTATCTATTCCAAAAGAGTCATTTATCAGAATTACTCCGCCAAATTTCACAGGATTTGTACAGTTAAACGATCATCTGATTTCCGAAAAATCTGATGCTGCATTCCTCCTTTACCCCACAAATAATTTGCTTATAACGTATCCCGTAAAACCGAATATATCTGAATCAATAACTGAAAAAATACACGCTGAACCGTTGAAAAACTGTCTGCAGACAGCAAGAACGAATACGATATTCGGAAGTGTTCCGGATGATCATATGTTTAATATGTATGGTACGCAAAGTCATCCGTGTATATACAATCAATTATCGTCGTTTTTGCGTGTATCTGATATAAAAACGGCAATCATACAAATTCATGTAGTATATAAACAATCCGCACAGTCGGTATCAAAACTCTGCCTGACACGAGACTCCGAAACCGGCTGTTTTTTTGAGTATGATCTGACCGGATCAAACGTAAATGAAGAATGGAAAAAGGCTGATATTACGGTGCCAATTCGTGAATATCCTCTCGGAAATATTTGGATGAAGATTGAATTATCAGCAGATAGCAATACAGAACAGCAAATTATGATCCGTGATGCATCTATAGATATTTGGTCTAAACCGAATTCGACATTTCAGTTTTCTGCTCCTATGCCACAAAAACCAGTTGAAATTCCTGTAAAATCTGGCACATTAACACTTCTATATCCTAAGGACTTTCCTGGAACTGCAACTCTTCAGGCAACTGAGTTCCCTAATCAGAAAACTAACTGTTTTTCTTTAGGTAATGGATCATATGACAAGACACTACAGACAGATGCGGATGGATCGTTTGTCCGATATAGCGCTTTTAATTCCAGTAGTTGTGATTACACATCATTCTCAAATACGCTTTTTACCTCCGGTGCAATTGCAACTTTTTTAACACGAACCATATCAGGGCGACCGCTGAAGACCTGTATAAAAATAGATCCACCGGGTTTTTGTTTGATTGAAGATATTCTGGCAAATAAATCAGCATGGAATACATCTTCATTTTTATTACCTCCTGTCATACCCAATGCATCATCGCGGTATTTTATAGAATTGGATAATTATGCTGTTGGTAAAGAAATTCGCGTGAACGACCTGGCTTCCATATCTTTTATACCTATCTCTTATGATTGGATACGTTCAATACAGATGATGCCTGATAGTATATCTGCCGTTTCTATCGACCCTGCAGTATCAAAAGCAATTAATTCATCTTATTCAAACCCAACATTGTATGTAATAGATATCGACAGTATTTTAAGAACGAATAAAAACTCAACAGTAGTGCTTTCGCAGTCGTTTGATGATGGTTGGATTGCCCTGACAAGGAGTAAAAGCTTCCCGTTCCTAAAACAGATTGGAAAACATGTGTTGGTAAATAACTGGGAGAACGGGTTCACCCTTCGTCCTGAGGACTTCGAGACTACGGGTGACAAGGGTCACCAAACCATCTACCTTCTCTTCTGGCCGCAGTTGTTGGAATGGATTGGATTTTTACTCCTGCCTATCCCCTTTTTGGTTGCAGGAAGAATGAAGATGCACGCATGAGAGATGTTATTTTTCTGGTGATTTTGGCTGATGACGAGCTGCATAATCAAGCAGCCAGGTATACTCTCTGCCGGTCATCCACGGAAAAAATGAGGAGAGAAATGCGGGGACAACCCGTGAGTTCATGTCAAGTTTTCCCTGTTTGATAAGGTACGCAAGTTGTTTGAGCTTCCATTCGGGATATGGCTCAAGACTTCTGTCAGAATCACAGGCGTCCGACAATGTTCGTTCATCTATGTGAAGACGATGTATGACAGTTTTGTGGTTTTTTATGGCCCGTTGTTCTCCCTGCTGTAATAGCTGAAACTGTGTTTCTTTTGATGTTTGCCAGCTCTGCACTAACACAGAGAGATATGCATCGATAGCTCGAAGTTCTGTGGGTTGTTTCCCCGATGCCTTTGCCTGCTTATTGTGTTCATCCCGTACCTGTTCCAGAGCAACCCAGCCGAGTAGATCCTGCATAGCCAATCCAATCTGACCGTACGACTGGATTTCATACGATCCGCCTGATTCTAACGATTCAATACCAGCTGTTTCAAAGACTGTTTTTACAATAGTCCGCACAGATTCCACTGTAAGAGGTACATAAAATGGCGGTGTCAATTTTCGCTGTACTTCACCCATAAGAGAATAAAACGAATGGGGCTTCCTTTCTGTTTTTTTGTTCACCATATCTCTTACTGCAGTAAAACTTTCTGCCATTGCAGGCGCGACATCACGCAGTAGACCAAGCAGATCCTGCACAGTATGGCGTGATTCCCTCCCCTGCAGCCAGGAGGAAACTGCGGCACGGAAATCGTCTGCTGACTGTATATAGGCACGGGTATTTGCCAGATCTTCCCGCGTGGGAACTCCGGGCCGTTCAAACAGTGCGACATCGCTATCCTGTATCCACTGGGCTTTTTGCCCGAATCCGTACTCCAGATGATCAAATACCTGAAGCCATTGGAGTTGCTGATGGAACTGGCGGCGCGCATAGGATTGAATCCCGTTACAGTCCTTCAGATGACTCAGCACCTGGGAAAGTGAGAAGAGAGATGTATTGTCTGCATTGGTAACCTGCCAGTTGCGGGATACATCCAGTCCATGCAATTCCAGAACCCATTCGCGACTTTTGTTGCTACTGTTTTGTGTATAGTCTACTCTGTCAAACCATTCGAGCACGTGAGTAATATTTTTGTATTCATGATACGCAACAGTTTCGTCCTCACGTGCTATGCGTCTGATAAATTCCGGTGTCACATCAACAGCCTCACGTTCATGGAATGCCTTATCTACAGCGGCGCTGCGCAAAGATTGACCATATATCGAATGCATGTAGTACGTTTTGAGCTGTTTCTTCAGAAATTTCGGATCTTTTTGGGCAAGTTGATCTACGGAAAAGTACGACAGTTTTTTGCCAACCTTCGCAACACAAATATATTCACCGTTTGCGGCAGCTATGACTTTCCAGCCCATATTACCCATAAGACGTTCTATATCTCTCTGATCGTTTAACGAATGAAGTGAGTTTTTGAAGTTTTTTCGTATATACGGTTTTGTGACGCGTTCCACTAACCCATGCTCCGCCGCCCTTTGAAACAACGTTGCGCCGACTTCCCTCATTTTTTCTGTATGCGTGTACGATGCTTCCCAACAGGAGGTGGAATCCATTGATTTCACACGGTCACGTAAAAAAAGTAATTCTTTTTGTACGCGGGTGCGATTGGGAATATAGGAAAGTGTGTATTCTCCGCGCGCAAGCGGGACAACGCTACTGCTCATGAACTTCTGCTCAAACTCCCCTGATTTTTCGTCAGAAAACCCTGTAAAATAATGGTCCACTATGCTTGGGATAATGCCGATCCGATGTATGTCAAAATCAGGGGCAATGCACGCATCGGAATTCACTTCGGATGTGTTCATTCGGCTATTTTGTTCTGATGACTGCTCCACGTGTCCTGACATGGTCCAATTATAAAATATATCCTATAATATTGCAATTCTTACTTGATTACGGTACAATTAAGGACTGGGATTTATGTACGATATGACACATTTTTAATTGATCATCTATGGCTGAAACAATTCTGAGATCTTCTTCACAACCAATGAACGAACACACAGCAAAAAATCCGGCTTCCGCTCTGTATGCAAAACAGAGGGATCACGCGGATATATCCGGTATTGTGCCGCAGATGCTCGATGGAACACATAGTTCTTCTCTCAATGACAGTGTATTTGAAATGACACCAGAGAGAATGTCTAAAGAAGAGGCAACTGAATGGTGGAAACAAACAAAACCTGAACGGTATGCGTTAACCGCGGCATGTATTCAGAAAATTTGGCAATCATCCGCAGATCACAGAGCATTGCATCTGGCAGCTTCTGAAGGCAACAATGAGCCGAAGTCACTGGAAGTACTGAGAGCGTTGAGTCAGGTATTGTTTGACGATGCTATTGAGGATTGGACCAAAACTGTACATACTGATCCTCAACACCCCCATACTCCACTTCTATCCAGACTTGAGATGATGCTCCGATTTAGTGAAACACACGGGATCGTGAAAGATAATTCCATTACGAGCTATCTGAAGCGCGGTGTTGTAACATCTACAAATGTCATTTGGGCAACGATTGGTACTGTCCCGAAAATGGCTCACATATATGGCATTTCATTATCCAAAGAGGATGCAATTGCTACAATTCGAGGAGCATATCATAAAGTTATTGCCCCCCTTTCTCATATGAATATCAGTATTGCCGCTCCGATTCTTGAGGAAATCATGGGCATTTATGCCCCGGAATTTAACCCTGTATTTTTTTCTTTATCTCGCAAGCATGTCGGTTATGAGTTCGCACTGAATTATGAGGTGCTTGCACTAATTCGAAACAGTCGTCAGAAATCTATTCTTGAGGTGGAACCATACGGAAAAACTGTCTGGTGTCCTGCCAATGCCTCTATGGCACATGATACGACATCTGTAATTGCAGATATGTTTGACTGGTCGGTCAGGATGGCGGATAGATACTTAGCGACAATACAGGATGTAGTTGGTGAGGATCAAAACCATGAAACCTGACATATCTCACCCTTCTATCCCCGATTCACGTGCATATTTGCGTAGTCAAATGGAATTGACGGCAGATCTTACGCCAATAATAGCTGAGATGAAAGCAGGAACATACAGACCTGAAATCAGTGAACGTACCATCAATGAACACACTGCAAAGAACGTAGATTTGTGGTTACCACTGAAACCGGAACGTAATGCGCTTACAACAATCGCTATAGAAGAAATATGGCAATCATTTAAAAAAACGCGTAAAAGTATGTTGAAAAACGCATCAGAGCATGAACCTGTTTCTTTCAATGAAATAAAGGAACCTACTCTGAGTGCGTTTGAGGATGCTGTTACCCGATGGAAAAAGAAAAAAGATCAACGGTTAAAAAACCCATATAATCAATGGCAAATTTCTGACGCGTTATATCAACGGCTTACACTTATTTTGAAACACGGTGCCGAAACAGGATGTATGTATCCATCTGATACTATTGAAGATTTTTTACGTCGGGGAATCAACACGTCAGGACATACTATATGGGCAACTATTGCCATCGTCCCAACGCTTGCACGATTACAAGGTATACAAATATCTAAAGATCAGGCTATACGAACGATCAAAGCCGCCTATGGACCAGTTATCAGTATGCTTTCACATATGAACCAGAGCCTCGTCTCCCATATTTCACACGTGATTGAAAATGAACGATATTTTCAATTCGATCCGCAATATTTTCAACTCAAAGTAAACGGTGATGGGTGGCGATTACTATTAGATCACTCAGCCTTGATGAATGTAAATTTTAGAGGAGAAAAAATAACACAAATTAAACCACTAGGAGACACCACATGGTGTCCAGCTCAGTATTCAAATGGAGAATCACGCGACGTCATACACGAGCTATTTGAATGGGATTTGGCGCTTGCATCACAATCTTATATTGAACTAGCACAATTGCCCAAATCTCTTATATAAACAATACGGCCTATGCGGTACAAATATGTCTGAATATATTGATTACTCTATTTTCGATGATCAGCCTGTTTTCCCGGATCGGGAAAGAGATTTTGGTTCTGCATCGTCACTTCGTGTGGAGAAGCTATGGCCCTTTGGACAGACGAAACTGTCATGTGCACTGGGAGACACGCATGCGATTGCATTAATTGATTATGGTGACAGTCCGATACCGCATACAGAAGCAATTGCCCATACTCCCACAGGTATTTTTCGGCTGAGTTACAATGCCACAGGATCTCTTGAGCGCATACGAGTACGAGCAACCAATATGATTATAGAAGGATGTGATCATGTGGCTGCTGACCCCGATGCAAAATTACATGCTAAAAACATGCAGGAATATGACGATGCATTGTTCTCTATATTCCCTTCCAAACACCGCATGACTATATATAATTATGGTTTTTCGCTCGAAGAGCCTATACGATTCGTTTCATCTGATCTGTATGGAGCCGGCATTGATTTGCCGCAGTTTCCTGATATCCGATTTGCCGTTATGTATTCGGAAACCTATTTTTCTTTTTCCACTCTTTTTGGTCCCGATAAAAAATTTGCGGAGACGTTTATCACATCAACCGTTCGCTTTTCGAAAGGGTTGTTTACTGCACCAACTGAAGATATGGTTCGTGAAATTGGATGCGATATATTAGGACTACAACTACTATAACGAAGCCACATGATACACTAGCAGTATGATACTGCTGCTGTGCGGTGAGATTATTGTTCTTTATTTTCTTTCCCGATTGGTAAGCCGATCACTCTTTAACACATTTATGCTCGTGTTTCGGGTTCGGTCTATTGCAGTATCACTTCTTTTGGCCATGGAATTCCCCGGTACGGTACTCCATGAGCTTGCGCACTTGTTTACAGCGGAAATACTGGGAGTAAAAACCGGAAAACTGATGCTTGAGCCTGAATCAATTAGACAAGACAATATTCAGGCGGGCAGTGTGATGATAGCCCAGTCTGATCCGTTCAGGCGTTCTCTGATAGGCGTTGCTCCCCTCTTCTGGGGTATAGCGGCACTTGCAGGGGTATCCTTTGTTATACCAGGGCTTTATACCAGCGTATTTTCATCGGGTACTGCGCTATTTTCCAATAAAGATCTGATCTATCTGCTGGGTGTGGGGTATTTGCTTTACGCGATTTCCAATACCATGTTCCCTTCTCCAGAGGATACACAGGGTGTGTTACCTCTGTTAGGCGGCATTACTGCACTCATCGTGCTCGGATATTTTTTTGGACTACGTGTTCAGCTGACCGGTGTAGTTGCAGATGTCGCTAATCAAATCATCACAACACTCACTAAAAGTATGGGGGTGGTGATTGTATTAAATATTTGTTTGCTGTGTATTACACTACTTCTCATTCGGATATATACCCGAGTGTTTAAGGTGCGAATAACATAATCATTTCTGAGTACAACCACTATTTGCCTCTGAAGTAAACCCATAGTATAATTTCTACCTATTCACATAGGTATATGATACGAACGCAGGAACAGGCGCCAAGAGGGTCATTCGGATATGCATTTGATAGGATGCAGGAATATCTGTGGCTCAAGCAGTGCGATCAGCTTCGTGATGGCCTTATCCGTCATGGGTATGCGTATCTGGATGGCGCAGACCCTTCGTTTACCGCGTTTCTTGGGCAGACACACAGTGTACTTACCCATCTGACGCATGAGAGAATTTTGCAGTATACGATTCGTGATTTAGCTTCTGCCGATGGGTTTATTTGTATTGAAACAATAGCGCATTATGGTGAGCCGTTTGCGCATGGAGAACTCCTTACGATAGAACAGCCAAGCACAGCACATGCCGTGATACTGCAGTTGAACATGGAACATCCAGAAGCGCGGCTATGGATGCATACGCAGAGAACTCCAGATATTTCCCTTATCCGCCCATCTTTTGAAACCATTATTGAGACAGGTGCTCTTTTATTGCTTCATGAAGAAGTTGGAACATCTACCATGCTTTCGCGTGGCGATGCCATGAGTGCATTGGATGCATTATCTGCTACATCCGGACTGTCGTTAACGGAGTGAACTACGCTCGTTTTTCCCTCTATAAAAATATAAAAAAATACTATTAATACAATCTAATTTGATGATTACAAATTGTGTTCAATTTACACTCTTTTTGATACATATATTCCTTGCATAGCTGTTGCGTTTCTTTGTTTTTATCATCATCCATCAGTTGAATATATCAAAAAACATCAGGAGGCTCTGTCACATATATGCTGTTTTTTCCATTATCTTAGACTAATTTAGACAAATATATACATATAAACATTTGTCGTGTAATACATGTATAATTTGATAATAGATTGTATTGATAGCAAAAATATAACTATCCTTATTTATTTTCTTTGTAGTATTTAACCAAAAAAATCAAATATTGTATTCTCATATTTTCACAATACTTTCCATAAAATAAATTCGTATACATTTTGAGCTTTTTATTGATTTGACTTGCTATTCTCTATAAATTGCGCTATAACGCTTTGCATGAGTGTTGAGATCCGCGAGGAGAATACACAAGTCGTCTATAATCCACGATCAGGTGCTTCTTCTGTGGGACAAAATCCCGGTGCTGCAATAGCGTCTGAACTTCACAGGCAACTGCCACGCATGCCACGACATGAATTTGCCGATGTATTGGAGTATCCTGAACGATTGGACAGGCCAAATACCATTGTTATCGGCGGTGATGGAAGCACAGCAGAGATCGCAAAGCGGATACCCGGAGTGATTATCCCATTGGATGGATCAACCAGCGG
>CAYSEV010000015.1:0-24663 GCA_964430295.1 uncultured Gammaproteobacteria bacterium | reverse complement strand
GTATAAATATTCTACGGTTGTATTATGGGTTTCGCAATAGCACAAAGCGCATCAGGACCGTGAAAAGTCATTTTTTTGGTTTTCACGGATGTCGTGTGCAAATTGTATGTAGAGACGTTGTCATGCGCAAGGGGAAGTTCTATTTGTGATAAGATTAACGCATGGAGTCTCCGTTTGTTCTTCTTGAAGTAAAAAATTCTCGGGAAAGCGAAGAAACGCCCGCAGCAATGGAGCAGGTGTATGCAGCGCTTGGTGCGACAGCATCACACGGAGGATTTTTTGCCACTCTTTTTGGTCCTCGACATGCGCCTAAATTTTATAGTCTGGAACTTGTCTCCGTAAATTCACGGCTGCATTTTTTTATCGGTCTCCCATCTCATCTGCAGTCATATGTTGAAAGCCAACTCACCGCCCAGTATCCCAAAATACTTTTGTCGCAATCTCCTGATTATGCCGCACATTTTTTTACTCTCCCGCATGCAAGCGCACACCTCACGTTCTCTAACTCATTTTATTATCCGTTAAAGACATATAAAGAAGTAAAAGAACTGGATGTGTTGGCAAGTGTTTTAGGACAAATGGCAAAGCTGCCTGTCGGGGAAGCAGCTGCAGTTCAAATCTGGATTACACCTGCGGGGCATACCTGGCAACATACAGCCTCTTCCGTTGTCGCACGGGGTATTCCTGATGTGAGCTCTCCTACTCCCGGCAGAATGAAAGCGCATCCACATGCACGGCTTATAGAAACGAAAATAGCACAGGTTGGATTTGAATCTGCAATCCGCATAGCAACAGTTGCGGCAAACGAACATCGAGCAACGGAGCTGCTTCACTCTTTAACGGGCACGTTTGGGGTGTACACGCTGGGGGAGGGCAATTCTCTGCAGATGACAGAACCTGCATTTTGGAATAAAAAACGACTGGAGAAGGCGATGATTGAACGAAGTGGAGACCTTCGTCCTAAAAATCAGATCCTCAACGCCTCTGAGCTTGCATCGCTATGGCACCCGCCGGGACTGACATTATCTATGATCAAAAATGTATCGTGGGGTTCACAGCTCACAGGGGAGGCTCCGGAAAATCTCCCTGTCGCAACCGAAAATGAAGAAGAGAAAAAACTCATAAACTTTTTCGGACGAACTGAATATAAAAATAAACTCAGCACATTTGGTATTAAAAAAGATGATAGAAGAAAACACATGTATATTATCGGGAAAACCGGTACCGGAAAATCGACCATGATTGCAAATATGGCAATCAATGATATGAAAAACGGTGAGGGGATGGCTGTTGTAGATCCTCATGGAGACTTGTGCGATATTCTTTTAGACTATGTTCCGTCCCATAGAATTAATGATGTGGTTTATATGGATCCTGCAGATCTTGAATATCCGTTCCATCTGAACCCACTTGAGATCAGAAATCCTGCATATAAAGAGCTTGTATCTTCGGGCATCGTGTCTATATTTTATAAACTTTATCACCTAAGTTGGGGACCGAGACTTGAATATATTTTGCGAAACACAATTCTGACACTTACAAATGTCCCCGGCAGCACGCTTTTGCAGGTTCCTGAGCTTTTAACAAACGATACGTATAGGGCGAAAGTCGTCGAACGCATGCAGGATCAGGTGTTGAAAAACTTTTGGGTCAATGAATTTGGGAAAATGAGTCCTCAAATGCGATCGGAGGCGGTGTCACCAATCCTTAATAAAGTAGGACAATTCCTTTCTTCGCAAACAATACGCAACATTGTCGGAAGCAGTACTTCTACAGTAGATCTTGAGGATGTTATGAATCAGGGAAAAATAGTGTTGGTAAACCTTTCGCAGGGAAAGTTGGGGGAAGATAGTAGTGCACTACTTGGAGCCATGATTATCACAAAATTTCAGTTGGCGGCTATGAATCGTGTGTATTTGGCCGAGAAAGAGAGACGGGATTTTTACCTGTACGTTGATGAGTTTCAAAACTTTGCGACAACATCGTTTATAAAAATTCTTTCCGAGGCGAGAAAATACAGATTAGATCTGACACTTGCGAACCAATATATCGGTCAAATTGATGAAGATGTGCAAAAAGCTATTTTTGGAAATGCAGGTTCCATCATGTCTTTTAGCGTTGGCGCTGCTGACGCCAGAAGCTTAGTACGGGAATTTGGCGATAAATATGAGGAATCAGAACTCGTTGCCTTGGGTAATTATGAGATGATCATGAAGTTATCTATAGACAATCATACGAGTACGCCGTTTTCTGCAAAAACGTTACCACTGCCAAAGTCACGAAATCAGAATCGAGAAAAAGTTATTCGCTCATCTCGTGAACGCTATACAAAACGAATCAACAAATAATCCAATACTAAAATAATCCAATAATCCAATAATCCAATAATCCAATGGAAAAGAAAATAGATATACATTCACGAATTTATGAATATGTACTATCGGTGCTTCGATTTACTCGTAGTGTTCCAAATACGTTCGAGAATCAAGTTTTGCTGAAACAGTTATTGCGATCTATAACATCGGTTGGAGCAAACGATCAGGAGGCAGACGGTGCCCTTACAAAACCGGACTTCATCCATTGTTATACAATTGTTCGCAAAGAGGCAAAAGAATCACTGTATTGGATTCAATTGCTCATTGATTTAAATGAGTTAACTCAACAAAAAGAGCAGAAATTACTTGAAGAGGGAAATGAATTAGTTAAAATAGTAACGACAATTATATTTAATACTCGTAATAAAAAGTAACTTTGCATACAATTGGATTATTAAATTATTGGAATATTCCTTTATTGGATTATTATGAATATTGCACTATTGGGTGGGGCATTTAATCCGCCACACATAGGACATGTACTCATTGCCCAACAGGTGTTGGACTATACGTCTACGGATGAGGTGTGGTTTTTGCCCAATTTCCATCAGAGTCCACCGAAGCCAGTTGCATCTGTGGATGACAGGCTTGCTATGACAAGGCTTATAGAGCTGCCGAGGACACAGGTCTCTACGATTGAAATTGATCACCAACTGGATGGAGAGACTATTCATATTTTGCCGTTTTTACCAAAGGAACATGCCTATTCATTCATTATCGGCTCTGATCAGTTGCCTACGCTTCATTTATGGCAAGGATGGGAGGATTTGCTCAAACAAATGCCTTTCTTGGTCTTTCCGAGGTATGGGTATCCGAACGAACCGCTATATCCTAACATGCATGTGATCTCAGATGAGCTTCTGGTGGGAAGTAATATATCTTCTACAAAAATCCGAGAACGGGTTAAACGAGGTCTTCCGATCCATTCACTGGTTCCACATAACATAGCAGAATATATACATGCTCATGGGTTGTACCAATAACCTGAACCTTGCAGAAGACTGTAAGCTCAAGATACAATACGATATATAGAATTTAAGTAATTTATAACGTATGGCTGGTAAAGAGAACGATGACACATTAAAAGGCCTCAGCGAGTTGTTTCAGGCTGCCATGGCATTTAAAGGTGGCCTTCCAAGAAAGGAACGGAAACCCATAGCGCCGGCTCATGATGGACAGGGAAACGTAGCAATGAAAGATGCTGCGCAGTCAGGTATTCCAAAAGAATATAAACAGGCTGATATAAAAGCAAAGGAAGGAACTCCTGAGTGGCATGAAGAAGTATATCAAAGTCTTAAGTCTGGACTTTTGGCCCCTGAGGTTAAAGTTACACCCACATCAGCTTCTACTGCAAAAGCAGAACTATCTATCCCAGAAACTAAGGCAAAAATAGATTTTTTACTTGAAGCTGGAGCTCCTCTTCCGGACTCTGAGATTGTACTGCAAGTATATGCTGATATTGCTCGATCAAACTACATTGATGATCCAAAATTCCTCATAGCAAAAGAAGCCCAGTTATTGTCCTCAATTAATTCCAGTATGACTCAAGCTGAACAGGTAAAAATTATTACCGCAACAGCTGCGCTTGATAAACAAATTTATAAATTATCGGCTGGAGAGGCAGAGTATATTAACATGACGGTAAAACTTCATAGTGAATCATTAGAGCGTCAAGCAGCAGAAGCAAATGCTGAAAAAGAAGATAAAAATCAATTTGAAGAAAAAGAGTATACGGAGGAGGAACAACAAGTTATAAACGGGGCGAAACAAACAATACAAGAAAAACTTATAGAAGCTGCTGGTAATAATACGGTTCTTGCTGCAAAGGTGGCCACATTAAATATCCCCGATGAAGCTGCCGCTATCATTGGAAATTATCTCCATGAAGGGAAATCACTGCATGAGGCTGTTAAAGCGTATGCTGATGCAGTTCGCCCATATTTAGATCGAGGGATGGTCGATAATCATAATATACGAAGGGGATTATTTCTGAATTCCATGGGAGATATATTGGGTGATCAGTCGTTATCGATGAGAAAAATCCAAGGCGCATCAGTGAGTATTCCAAAAGTGTATGACAGTACTTGGACATTCCCAGATCCAAAGGTCGAATCGTATTTAAAGGGCCTTCAGGAACAGTTAAACGACCTCTACTTTGTTCGCGATAGTCCGAGAAAAATAGAAGAAGCATTAGAAAAAATTAAAAATTTTGATAAAAAAGATCTACCAACAGGAACAAACGCAGATAAAATTGTAGAGCAGATGTTGGATCATCATGCGAATCTTCTTCAGAATATGAGGGGAAGAGGGGAAGGTATCACAGAGCAGTTCAGTGATATGTTTATGGATGCGACGAAAAGAAAATTAACTGTGCTTTATCCTAAATGGACTATCAGCCAAATGTATAGGCGATTTAATGACATGATCACCTATAACACCCGAGGACAAATTTCTGAACAATTTATGAGAGATATTGGACAGGTGGGATCATATTATGCAAATGATATGTTCCTTGAAGATATCCGTCAATTATTTACAGAACCTCAATACCTGAAAGAAATCGAATTGGCTACGGGTCAAACACTTGCCGACGTTGGAGGGGATATTACAAAACATCAATTCTATATAGACCGTGTGGGCGCGTGCAATGCTGCTAAAAAAGAAGCCGCAGACTTAATGAGTGCAAAAGAAAATTTGACCTATGCTTATGGTGTCATAAAATCCGGAGAGGAAGCAAAGGTTCATAAAGGGGTGCTGGGAGAACTTGGAGATTCAGGAATATATCTTATTAAAGGAAGTAATGACTATTTGTCCGGCGTCGCCTATGATTTATTTGACACACTTGGGAGTGATTTAAAATACAATTGGGTTAAAGGCGGTAAACAACGTATAAGTGACACAGAAATGAAGCTTCTTTTTAACGGTGTGGTAGATGTCATGCTTCAAAATAAGGGTATTTTGGAACGGCGGTTTGAAGAATATTGGAAGGCACAATCATCAATAATGCCAGGCAAAGATTTTTCAGGATTAGAAAGGCAACTTGGCTTAACTGTTGAAACAAAAATGAATTTTGGAAAAGATAACGAGCAGGTAATTGGCATGGTAAAAGAAGCTCAAAAACTATATACAGCGACCCTTCGAGAAGTGTATATGCGAGAAGGATCACTTTCACCGGGAGAATCAAACGCTCAGAGAGGGCAAGGTCCTAAGTATGGTGGGGAAGAGGGGATCTTTGCATACCTTAAAGGGAGAAAACCTATTGAATTTTTTATAGAAAGATGGGATTTACCAACTGCAGCAGGAAGGCTTCATCTTCATGTTATGTGTGATCAATATGCGAGAATGATGGAGGTAGATAAAGCGATCGAACCTATGCTGGAACGGGCTATGAATGACGCAGGATATAAACGTCAACTTGGTGAATATGCTCTTGGCGTTGTAGAAAAAGTGAGAGATAAATCGGCACTTCAGGCATTTTTTGAGTTTGATTTAAACGGGAATAAAATTAACAACCCTCCCGCATCAATTGATTCGCTTACAAAGGAACAGTTAAAACAGCTTCTGCTATATAAAGAAGGTATGAAGTATGCTGATTTAGTCTTAGGAAGTTACGATTACGAAGGGGCAAGCTGGGTTGCCGAAGCAAAAACGACTGTACTAGATTTAATTTATGGTAAAGATTCTTGGAAAAATGGTATAGGAACAGGATCAATTAAGCGACAATTAGGTGGTGCACTTATTGGAGCCGAAAGCCATCATGCGAGAAAAGCAGCTGAAGACATGCTTATTTATGGGAAGGAACTGCATCATGGTCATCATGGTGATGTTAATGTTGATCGAGGTGTCTTGAAAGTAGAAGCGGATTTTAAGCCTCAGCGTGGGTTTCAGGATCTGATGGAGCATAACCATTACGGCATGCGGTCCGAATTCCGATCTATGGTGAATGAAGGCATGTTTACTGGACTCGCAAAGGAAAAGCACGTAGTGGGAGATGGTGAAGAATTCTGGAAAGACGGAAGAGAGTTTATATGGAAAGATGTGATAATTACTGCAGAAACACCAGAATTTGCATATAGACCACTTAAATCTGTTTGGAGAATGGCTGACGAATTTATATCCTATGGGCAAAATTTAAAAACCGGTGAGCGGATGGATACGCTCCCGATCAATTATGCTATTGGTCCAACACCAGATCAAGATGCCGTGCTTAGTGTGATATGTGAAAATATGCAGGTTGATAAGGCTAAATATCTGGCAATTATGAAGCGACTTTCTAATTACGTCGGGCAGTCAGAGCAACTACATGAAATGGTTAAACCGCAGTATTTGGATACATATACATCTATACAAGATTTGGATTCTAGGGAAAAATTCTTGGATACTGCTGATAAGGTTCAAGGAACTAAATATAAAAAAGAAACACTCGCTATAGCTTCAAACCTGATTACAAAAGCATCCGGCCTCCAAGGAGGGCAGGAAGGAAAGAGTAAAATGTGTGGGATTGCTCGAGTTTCCGGTGATGACTTGGGAGCCTCTGAAAATGCAAATCATTTAGCCGCGATGTTAGGAGAATTATCGCAAAAGAAGTTAATGGAAACACTCCCTGCATTTGGAAATGGCATATTAATGGTATATGGAAATACATTTAAGCATCGAGGTGTTGGTGTTATGGCTGGATCATGGGCTAAATGTGCACGGATGGATCCAGTCTACGATATCACAATGGCAGGTTCATTAAATTCAATGTTGAAATCCTCTCCATTCCGAAGAGTTACCGGGTTAACAGGAGATCACGGAGCTCCGACATTGACATTAAATGAAGAACATCAATTCTGGACACAAATGCAAATTGATGCAGGTGTTAATATGGTCGATGCCGAACATGTTAATCATTTCATGGAACATGAACTTGGGCTCGTATGGAAATTCGGTGAAACATATACGACATTACCATGGTATCTGTATACGTATTCACTTGCAGGTCTACTTGCTAGCATGGCTTTAACGGCCAAAGGAGTAGAAGAATCTTCAGAAGGATTTTCAGCAGGAATGGGTGGAAGTAGTGGTGGCCCATCTCATGGATCTTCTCATGGAGGACACTAAATTTTCCTTTGTATTATCAATCTCGCAGAAAATACAAGCCAGTAGGAGTATATACTTAGTATTTTGCTAATGTTTTGGCTGCGACGGAGAGCCACCAAACATACCTGATATTCTATCTTTTATTACCTGAGGAGTCATAGATTGTGCGTAATAGAGCATAGATAAGCTTGTCGCTGCATTTGCCATTCCGTTTCCTGGTCCGCTACCTCCCACAACTGGTTTGGCTTTAAGGGCTTCTTTTATTGCGCCTGCTGCCTGAGGAATTGCAAATAACACACCTAGCGCAATGATCGCAGACAGTTGTGTTGCATTTCCAGACAATGGTGCATATGGAGGCGCCCATATAGTCCCAGTCGTTTGATTTGCAAAATGGGTAAAAACATTCGAGAGCATAAACATAGCAGCTCCCACAGGAAATACTGCTAAGTTCGCAATAAGATTGGAAATCCACGAAGAAAATGCATTGCTTCCGGGTACTGCTTCAAAAAGAAGCTGTAATGGAGCAAGAAGTAGCGAGATAATAACTTGGATATATGCTCCAAGGAAGAAAAACATAAGTTTCAGGAATAAAAATATCACGATTATTGTTATAATTAAGTGTAGAATAGGCAAACCCACGATCAGTCCGACTCCAACAGCGCCAGCGACAAGTGGTCCTCCTGTTAAGCTTCCTAACATCAAAGCACCTACAAGCCCCGCGCCAGAGAGTGCTGCCGTAATAGCAGAGCTACCATTTGTAATACCAAACAGTAATCTGTACGGATCTTTTGGAATGTTAAAAAAGTTCGCCCACAATCCACCCTGACCATAGAGTTGTTCAGGTGTTTTGTATGCAAGACACGTTGGAAATGATGGATTATCCAGTAGTCCCGTCGATTTAAACAAGGCGATTATAAAATAAATAAGTACATACATGAAGTCTATAAGAATTCCCACAATGGCATACGAAAACGTAATAAGAATAAGTGCAACTACCACTTTCGGTATGGCATTTTGTGCTGTAACGACTGTATGAGGGTCAATTTTCTTTCGGAACATGATCATAAACCCAAGAACTAGCATAACGACAGCCATCAGAAGATAGGCAATATTACGGAACGCTTTCCATATAGGAAGCAGTGGCTGCATGCCAGAAAAACCTATACCCTGAGCCATGGCCTCTCTCGGTAAAAATCCAAGAGTCCTTCCTGTATCTGCTAGCCATAAACCAGTATCAGCTGGTTTGTTTACGAAAGTGGATGCCATAATATTGTTTATCTGTCCGAACGCGCTACCGCAGATATTTGCTGGGGTATTTTCTTCCTTGCCCGTGCAATCAATACCGGATCCCAAGCAAGACAATGAATACATGCTGTATTGAATCCCTGTATGCCACGCAGATTGCGCGTTCATATCAGATCCATCCAACGCGCTTCCATATGACTGTGGGGTTGCCGTCTTCCATGTAATTGTCGGTACTGCTGCCGGCGTGGGGGTGGCTGCATGCACGCCTGATAACGGATGAGACAATAGTGCAAACGCAAAAAATAAAACAACTATCAACACGTATTTCATGCTCCTTATATTATTGTGTAATTGTGCCACGGCGTCAATCATAGATTACTGTAATATTTTAAATGTCGTAATGGTATCCAATGTCCCTGTAAGTGTGCCGATTATCCGCAAAATCAGGTATGCGCAAACAATAACAACCAGTCCGATGATTGCATTTGTTAGTGTCCCTCGTGCCTGATCCAGTTTTTTTTGATCGCCGCCTGAAAAGAGAAATGAAAAACCACCAATAATGAACATGAGAAACAACGCAACGGCAGCGAGAGAAATGACAGTTTTTACAAAATTTCTGAAGAGTTCTTCCAGTGACCCAATTGTTGCAACTCCGGTGTCTTTATATGTGGAGAGTTCTTCAGCCAACACGTATGGAACCAACCTAAGTGATGTGAACACAACCATAATACGGTTTGCAAGTTGCTGAGAATTCATACCCGACCTATGGCATTACTATTATTCTTACCGAATATTAGTAAGGCTTTGGGAAATTTACTGCTCCACCAATGATGGTGACGCCCAAAAAGTTTTGAACAAGAAGCATGACTGCCCATGCTGCTCCAACGATAATAAGTCCTACAATTGCGTGCGTAATTTTATTTCGTGCAGCTTCCATTCCTGCTTTATCTCCGCCGGAGGTGATCCATTGAATACCACCTAAAATCAGGTAGAAAAATGCGAGGAGGGCCGCAACAATAAGGAGTGTGCCTACGAGTGCACTGATAAGTTGACCGATATCACCAATTTTTATATTAGACGGTTGTCCAATGGTGATTTGTGGATCTGCTGCAAATACTTTCATAACATTCCTCCTGTTTATATATTCTTATTATATCCTATTTTTCATTGTTGCGCAAAATGACGCGCTTTGTCAACGTGTGCTTTTCCTGTTTTTTCTACCGACTGTGAAAGAGGTATGTTATCTGCCAACTGTAGGAATGGGAAGACTATTGAGGTCAAATCCAAAGAATCCGGCAACAAGAGATGTTAACGCAAATGAAGCGCCGACAATAATAATGCCTATAATTGCATTTGTTATATTGTCTCGGGCCGCTTCGAGTTTCGTCTTATCTCCACCGGCGCTAATCCAAGATATGCCGCCCATAATAAGATAGACGAATGATAATAAAAATCCGGCAATAAAAAGTGCCCCGACAAGGCTACTTATAAGTGATCCCAATGCTTTCCCTCCTGATTGATATCCACCGGATCCAATGGCATGAGGGAGAACCGGATTTGTGAGAGCTGCAAGTGTGTTATGCACCATAATTATTTTATATTAAAAAAGTTACTTGTTCCTGCTCCAAGGAGCGTATCATATCCAAAAAACTGTCCTGCGACGGCCAACAGACTCCATGATCCGACAACGATGACGAGTCCGACAAACGCATGGGTTATACGGTCTCGGGCTGCCGCTATTTTTTTTGAATCCCCGCCGGCGCTTATCCATTCATATCCAGCAAATAGAATCATAAATAAGAACCAAATACTTGCAACTATGGTAAGAATACCGACAATCGAACTTACATAATTTGTAATGGTATCAACTGGATTGCTGAGAGTTTTGCCTGCAAATGGCCCTAATTCTCCACCATTGCCGCCACCAATAGTTCCCAGTGACTGTCCCGCTGCGAGAAGTTGCTGTTTCATATTAATTTGGACCATAAATCATCGGACTTAATATAGCAGTTGGGCTTCCAAAGAACACCTGTCCCATAAGCGCCGCCATGGCAAATGAGCCTATGATAACAACCATACCAACGAGAGAGTACATAATTCTATTCCATGCCGCTGAAAGAGATTTTGTGTCTCCTGCCGCGCTCATATATTGAAAACCTGCAACAATAAAATTAAAAAATGCGAAAATACCCGCCACTATAAATACAAGGCGAAGAATATTTGTCATAAACAGGATTAGTCCGCCGCCCGAGCCTCCTCCTACCGCATTTTTATACTGCGCAGGAAGCGGGTTTGTGACTGTCCCTATGATGTCATCCGCGTATACTTTCCACATAATATTATCTCATCGGCGGAAGGATCTGCCCCTTCATACCTGTCAATACTTCTACTATCTGAATGATCCAAAATGAACCTATGATAACAATCAGACCTATAACAGCGCCTGTTATAGCTTTTTTCCCTGACTCCATCTGCTTGGTGTCTCCTGAACCAGCTGCCTGTATCATACCAAATCCTGCGAATACTAACAAAAGGAATGCAATAACCCCAGCAAGCATAAATGCATTTGGCACAATAACTGACAATATGCTTCCCAAACTCGTAAATTTTGTAATTGAGGTAAACTCTTCAAGCCTTACAGCCGCATATACACGTTCCATACCCTCTTAGTGTATGGCAGTTTAGCCGTCTGTGTCAATTTGCATTAATTTGTCTGACACTCCCTCTTGTGATATAGTTTCCCCATATTGTATGACGGAATTTAAAAGTGATCAGGCGCTTATAACCCAAATACTTGCAAAAGACAGGCGGGCTCTCGCATATTTTTATTCCCGATATACGCCAAAGCTATCGTCATATATACGATCGAAAATCAATAACCCCGCCGATTGTGAAGAGATACTCCAGGATACATTGTTTGCATTTCTGGAGGGTTTGCGTGATTTTCATGGAACATCAAGCATCTCTACGTTCCTGTACGCCATCTGTCATCACAAAATTATCGATTTTTATCGGAAGAAAAAATTGAAACAAATGGTATTTTCTCAAATGCCTAATCTAGAAGCGCTTATATCTTCACAAAAAAATCCGGAGGAAGAATTGGATGTCGTCCTTCTCAAGGAAAAGATACAATTGGTACTTGGGAATATACTGCCGCATTACAGAACACTTTTAGTGTCAAAATATATAGAAAATTTATCTGTATCGGATATAGCAGGGAAGTTTGCTCTTTCTCTAAAGGGGGCAGAATCTCAACTTTTTAGGGCAAGAAAAGCATTTGTCGAACTTTTTGTTTCCATATGAAAACCATATCAACAAGTACACCTGGCGTGGGACGCAAACACGCACCTCAGGGAGGGCAGCGTTTATATGAACAGTTTGTGAAGAGGTGGGAAGAAGTAACGGATCTGCCTGTACAAACGGTAGGTCCATTTACCTCTGTGTATAAAATGCTTGTCAAACGGTTAAAAGTGATGCCTATGGCTGCGCTTGCAATGTGCGCTTTATTATCTGTTGTTTTTCTTTATATATTATTTGGTTCGGCGATCACACTTCTGGTTAGTATCCTTCAAAAAGGGTTTTGATTCACCGCTCCAACTCCCGCATGGTTTGTCACGCTCACTACGACTATGTACATAGGGCCAATTTTGTGGGCTCTCTTTTATGATTAGGTATATTCAACAATCTTTTGTGGCATTTGGGCTGCACGTCGTCGGGCTTGTAACCAAGCCGTACGAAACGTACAGAGGTATCGTTGACCGCTCACTGTATGGAGAACTAGTGTGTATTGGGGTTGTGGCGGGTGTGTACTTTTTCGTTGCATCTGTCGTAAAAACAGCATTGTTCAGTCCATTTTTATTAACAAAACAGTGGGTTATTCTGTTTTTTGGATTTCTTTTGACCTATATTCTGACAGTATCGCTTTTTTGGATAGTGAGTTCATTCCTTGGCAGATCAGGTAAGCTCAAAGGATTTATGCTCGGCTGGGGGTATACGCTTATTCCTACTATTGTATGGTTTTGGATAACATCATTTCTCTATATTCTTTTACCTCCACCACGATCGACTCATGGCACAGGGATTGCGTTTAGTGTTCTATATCTTGTCATATCTATCACACTCTTATTTTGGAAAATAACACTATCTTATTTGTCGCTTCGATTTGGACTACGAATGGATTTGGTAAAAATACTTATACTAACTGCGATAGTGCTTCCACTGCTTGGGATCTATAGTTACTATATGTATTATGCCGGTGTATTTAAAATTCCATTTATCTAACACATGAATATACGAAACCACTCATCAGTACGTGAACGAAGAAAGCATATTGAACAGGAATTATCTGTAGAATTATCTGCAGTCGGGTCAAGTACACTCGATGAAACCGTGGCAGCTTCAAAGCACTGCGAAAACATGGTGGGATATACACAGATTCCGGTTGGCATCGCCGGACCCTTGGATATAGTACAGGAAGACGGCAAAGTGCAATCATATTACATTCCGCTCACAACTACCGAGGGAGCGCTGGTTGCATCTGTCAGTCGGGGATGTAAAGCAATAAGGGAAAACGGTGGGGCGCGTGTAACAACATTTAGAATGGGGTGCTCTCGTGGGGTCGTGTTTCGTGTGGAATCGGTTTTGCAGGGGAAAGATTTGTGTGACTATATATACGCTCATGTATCTGATTTTGACGGTATTGCCAAACAAACATCAAAACACATTGCTCTAATAGACGTTGTGGTGAAATCTGTCGGTAGACAGGTGTTTGTTCGTTTTTCTTATAATACTCAGGATGCGATGGGAATGAATATGGTGACGATCGCAACAGATGCCATCAGCGCTGCTATATCTAAACAAACGAACTGTGTGTGTATAAGCGTCGCAGGAAATTATGATATTGATAAAAAACCGGCCTGGCTTAATGCCATTCGAGGACGAGGATTTGAAGTCCGCTCAGATATCGTTCTGTCTGCACAAACCCTTGAAAAAACACTGAAAACGACTGCAAAAGCTGTGTATGACGTGTGGGTATCCAAATGTATGATCGGTAGTGCCCTGGCAGGTTCCCTCGGATTTAATGCACAGTATGCCAATATCATCGCTGCGTTATTTCTTTCCACCGGACAAGACGCTGCGCATGTGGGAGAGGGGAGTATAGGAATTACTACCTGTGAGATTACGGGTACTGACTCTTTGTATGTGAGTGTATATATTCCCGATCTTATGGTTGGCACAGTTGGTGGGGGAACAGGCCTTGCGACACAAACCGAGTGCCTTAATCTACTACGCTCTGCTTCTTCCGGTAGTAACCTTACATCAGAAAAATTTTCAACAATTGTGGGAGCTGCTGTCCTGGCAGGAGAAGTTTCCCTTCTTGCCTCATTATCTGAAGGAAGTCTTAGTCGAGCGCATAGAACGCTCGCACGAGGAGAGCGTATATGAAACAGGTAGGAATTACATCATATGGAACGTACGTTCCATCTTATCGGATATCACTGGATGATATTGCGAAAGCATGGGATAAAAATGGTGTTGAAATACAAGGATCACTTGGCATAAAAGAAAAATCTGTTCCCGGGGTAGATGAGGATGCAGTTACTATTGCGCTTGAAGCGGGGCAACAAAGCTTATATGGATTTTCCGGTAAACCCACCGATATTGAAGTGCTATTCGTAGGAAGTGAAAGTCATCCGTACGCTGTAAATCCTACCTCAACGATCGTTGGAGAACTTCTAAGTATCGGAAATTCATATTTAGCTGCAGATTTACAATTTGCATGCAAAGCTGCGACTGCAGGTATGCAGGCAATAGCTGGGCTTGTTTCTTCAGGTCATGCAGCCTATGGAATGGTTATCGGTTCTGATACTGCTCAAAGCAAACCGCATGATGCACTTGAATATACGTCTGCAGCAGCAGGTGCTGCCTTTATTTTGGGAAGCGAGCCGTGTATTGCTAAACTGGTAGACTATACGTCATATTCTTCTGATACACCGGATTTTTGGCGAAGAGATGGCCTTCGGTATCCATCACATTCTGGCAGATTTACCGGTGAACCTGCGTATTTTGCTCATGTGCTTGGATCATCCTCAACTCTACTGGAAAAAACCGGGATGAAACCGTCTGATTTTTCATACTGTGTATTTCATATGCCAAATGGGAAATTCCCCCGTGATGTCGCTAGAAGACTAGGATTTTCAAAAGAACAGCTTGCCCCCTCCCTTACCGTTGATTCTATAGGGAATCCGTATTCTGCATCATCTCTTCTGGGTTTTGCAGCAGTACTTGATATCGCAAAACCAGGGGATACCATATTTATGGCATCATATGGATCTGGAGCAGGAAGCGATGCATTTATTTGGGAAGTTACGCCGGAAATAGAAACTTACAGATCACAGAAGAAACCGTTACAAAAAACAGTACGAGAGCAGTTTGAGCAAACAACCCGAGTTGATTATGTAGGATATTTAAAGAAAACACATAAAATATGAACATATATATAACTGGTGCTGCAACAACAAAATTTGGAGAACTGTGGGGAATTTCTCCGCGCACACTTGCCAAAAAAGCTGTTGAGGGAGCGTTCGCAGATGCCGACATAGAGAAGGGATCCATCGATGCATTATTTGTGGGAAATATGCTTTCCGGGATGTTAGGCGGACAAGAGCATTTAGGAGCATTTTTTGCAGAAGAGTTAGGACTATGTGTTCCAGCGTTTAAAATTGAGGGAGCTTGTGCTTCAGGAGGACTAGCTGCTCATAATGCTGTTAACAGTGTGTTGTCAGGACAATACAGGACAGTTGTTGTCCTTGGCGTTGAAAAAATGACAGACCACAAACCTGAAGACGTTGCAACAGCTCTCATGGGGGCGGGCAGTGAATCTGAACGCCTTTCGGGGATAACATTCCCCGGTTTATACGCCATGCTTGCGAACATGCATATGAAAGAATTCGGAACGACCAGAGAACAAATTGCATCTGTGGCCGTAAAAAATCATGCGCATGCCCTGTTAAATCCCAATGCGCAATTCCATGCCGCAATATCCATAGAGCAGGTCCTCAAAAGTTCCTGCATTGCTGATCCGCTTACCTTGCTTGACTGCTCACCAATTTCTGATGGAGCATCTGCCATCATAGTAACAAGTGACAAGCCAAAAGCGACAAGTCACAAGGCTGTTGAGATCGCCGCAAGTGCAGTAGCCACTGATACACTTTCCCTTGCACAGCGTGAAAGCCTTTTAGAATTAAAAGCAACGAGACTTGCAAGTCAAAAGGCATATGCGATAGCCGGTATTTCCCCATCTGATGTAAACGTAGCTGAAGTGCATGACTGCTTTACGATAGCGGAAATCTTGGCTATGGAAGATTTGGGGTTGTATGAAAAAGGCAAGGCAGCTTCTGCGATTGAACGAAAAGAAACGACACTCGGCTCATCTACACATCTTGTGGTCAATACATCCGGTGGGCTGAAAGGATCTGGTCACCCTGTTGGAGCAACAGGTGTAAAGCAACTCGTTGAAATAGTCGAACAGCTTCGTGGGTCAGCTGACAAAAGACAAGTAGAAGGAGCTCGTATTGGATTAACGCATAACGTAGGCGGTAGTGGGGCAACTGCTGTCGTCCATATATTAAAAAAACTATGATAAGCCCAGTTAAAGTGTGGAGAAATCAAAAATATGTGGCTCGTATGATCGGGAAAATCGGCCGTATTGTAAGCTTTACGGTAATTCGGGTCCCGCCTGCCAACTTTGGGTATCAGGCTCCATACGCTGTTGCTATTGTACGGCTCGATACCGGAGAATCGTTGTGTGCACAGATTGTTGATTGTCCGTTGAGTTCACTCTCGATAGGGAAAAAGGTTATCACTGTTATTCGAAGAACCATTCAATCTGATTCGGATGATGTGATTCCGTACGGAATAAAAGTTAAAATAATGGAATGATTACTGTTTCTGCACCCGGCAAAATACATCTCATGGGGGAGCACGCCGTTGTATACGGATATCCGGCTCTCCTTACTGCCATAAATCTTCGCATGAAGGTTACAATTGAAGATGCTCTGGGATCAACTGGTCTTACTGTCGTATCCCCTGAGGATACGACATATGCGAAGTATGCTGTTGATTTTTTGCTTCATGCACTGGATATTACAGATCCGAAACCCTGCACGATTCGAATCGCATCTGAAATCCCTGCAGGATTTCATTTAGGTTCATCGGCCGCAACAGCTGTATGCATATCAGGAGCGATGATGTATTTCTATAAGCGTATATGGAATCCGATACGTATAAATGAACTCGCATACGAAATAGAAAAAAAACAACACGGAAATCCATCGGGTGGAGACAATACTGTCGTCACGATGGGAGGGCTTATCTGGTATCGGAAAGAACTGGAGTTTTTACGTAGCATTTGGCAGTTGCCTTTTAAGACTCCTTCTTCTCTTAATCACTTTATGATACTGAATACCGGAAAGCCGAAAGAGAGCACAGGAGACATGGTGTCGATGGTGAAACTGAAAATGGAACATGAAAACATAACAATCGAAGAACAATTTCGACGAAATGAAATCCAGACACGAAGAATAACAACGGCGATCAAAGAAGGAAATGAGATAGAACTTATTGGTTCAATTCGTGAAGGGGAACAAACGCTTGAGGCTATTGGCGTAGTATCCGGTGCTGTCGTGCCATGCATACGTGCTATAGAACATGCGGGTGGAGCGGCAAAAATACTGGGTGGTGGAGGGCTACGTGGTGGTGTTGGGTGTCTACTGTGTTACCATAGTGACCCTTCAATCCTTTTGTCTATAAGTAAGAAGTATTCGTTTCCGATGACCTCAATACAACTCTCTGAAGAAGGAGTACGACTTGATGAAAAATAATAGAACTATAACAGTGAGTGCACCTGGCAAGCTCCTACTCATGGGAGATCATGCTGTTGTGTATGGTCGACCGTGCATTGTCACTGCAGTGGATTCCCGTATGACTATGACAGTCCGTATAACTTCAGATGGACTTTTTGTATTGGATGCACCTCAGGTGCTTTCTTCTTCGTATACTAAACCGGTGAAAGAACTTGGGGAAGGCGATATCCCAAGAGGCGCACAGTTTATAGAAGCTGCAGTCTCTATTTTTCTGAACACATATGGTGCGATGGATGGTCTTTGTATAGAGACAAGCAGCGTATTTTTATCAACCATCGGGTTTGGATCTTCGTCTGCAGCTGTTGTTTGTGTGTTATATGCTCTAAATCATTTGTATGGCACGGGCATGGATGAGAAAGCTCTCTTTGATATGAGCTACAAGGTTGTGTTGTCTGTACAGGGTGTGGGTTCAGGATTTGATGTCGCAAGTGCAATTTGGGGTGGAACACTGTTTTTTGTAGGAGGGGGCAGTACGATAGAAAAAATGCCTATTGGTATACTCCCTCTGATTGTAGGCTACAGCGGTGTGAAAGCAGATACCGTTACCATGATCGCTGATGTTGCGAAAAAATATGCTGAGAATACGCAAAAAATGGAGAGGATTTTTGATGCAATCGCAAAACTAGTTGTTGATGCAAAAGAAAAGTTGCTTGAAGGAGATTGGGAGCGAGTAGGGACACTTATGAATTTTAATCAGGATTATTTACGGGATATAGGAGTAAGTACCGAAAAGCTTGAAGCCCTCATAAAATCTTCTAAAGATGCCGGAAGTTGGGGAGCTAAATTATCCGGAGCCGGCGGCGGTGATTGTATGATTGCGCTCTGCAGTCCGGACTCATATGAACATGTCTCCAGTGCTATCACCGCATCAGGTGGAACAGTCATAGGCACTACATGTGGAGCTCAGGGTGTCCGTATCGAAACAACTGATAATCAGGATGAGCTTCTGATTGTAGTAAACACAAATGATGAGATTGTTGGGTATACATCACGATCAGCGTGTCATGCTGATCCTTCCCTCCTTCACAGAACAGTCGGCGTTTTACTGAAAAACGATGCCGGAGAAATACTTCTGCAAAAAAGAAGTATGACAAAAGATATGGATGCAGGCTTATGGGGTATTTCGGCTGCCGGCCATGTAACAAAAGGACAAACCGATGAAGACGCCGCCCATAGGGAAATGATGGAGGAACTAGGAGTTGATACCCATCTCACGTTTGTGGGTACTATGTTGATACAAACAGAAAAAGAGTCCGAGCGAGCTGCATTATTTACCGGCACCCATAACGGACCGTTTACTATTCATCCGCAGGAAGTAGACGAAGTGATGTTTATGCAGCCCGATCGTATCCGTGAGTCCGTGGACAGTGGATCATTAGTGTTTACTGAAGGAGCGTTAAAATCATTGCAACTGATAGGAGTGCTCTCATGAAATGTACGGCAAAAGCTCCGGCGAATATAGCATTTTTGAAATATTGGGGAAAATCTGATGATTTACTCAGATTGCCTGCAAATTCATCGTTTTCCATGAATCTTTCAGAAGCTTTTACACTAACCACCGTTGAGTGTTCGGATTCACTGAACCGTGATGTTATTGAATTTGAGGGTGAAACGGTATCTGAAAAAGAAACACATCGTGTAATAGGGTTTTTAGGCGCAATCAGATCAAGATCGGGCATTCGTTCGTTTTCTCATGTGCGGACAAAAAATTCATTTCCAAAAGGTACGGGAATTGCATCCTCTGCATCCGGATTTGCTGCGCTGACCCTTGCCGCAACGTCAGCTATGGGGCTTGCGTTATCTGAAAAAGAATTATCTATACTTGCCCGGCTAGGATCAGGATCTGCTTGCAGAAGTATCCCGGATGGATTTGTTATGTGGGAAAAGGGCACTACCTCTGAGACATCTTTTGCGCACAGCATTGCTCAACCGACGTTTTGGGATTTGCGTGATATCCTCTGCATTGTTGATTCCTGTATGAAAAAAATCTCAACTACCGATGGACATGCAGGAGTAAAAACAAGTCCGTTATGGGAGGAAAGAATGACGCATCTCGCTCAGGTAGAATCTGCAATGTTGCATGCGTTTACTGAGAAAAATTTCTCACTGTTTGGACAGATCGTTGAAGATGAATGTATGAATATGCATGCGGTCATGCAATCACAGTCGCCACCACTATACTATTGGAATGAAACGACAACCATGCTTATGGACAAGATTCACGGTTGGCGTACTGAGGGTATCGAGGTGTACTATACAATTGATGCAGGAGCCAATGTACACGTACTCTGTGAATCTAAGAATCTGTCACAAGTTATGCATTTACTTCAAGGTCTGTCGGGTATCTTAAAGATGGTAATAAATGCTCCTTCCAAAGGTGCGCACGTCGTAAATGAACATTTATTTTAACAACCAATTATGAATCAAAAACCACAAATAATTCCATCTCACATAGCTATTATTATGGATGGCAACAGACGATGGGCACGTGAGCATAATCTTCCAGCTCTAGAGGGACATAGACGGGTTGTTGATAAAATCCTTGAACCGTTGATTGAACATGCTGCTGCGCTTGGGGTACGTCACCTTACCCTTTGGGCGTGGTCTACGGAAAATTGGAAGAGAGAGTCGTCGGAGGTAAAAGGTATTATGAACTTACTGCGATATGGGTTTAGTACATTTGGTGATCGTATGCATGCTCAGGGAATTCGTATCCTCGTTATCGGAAATACCGCTGATTTTGATGCGGATATTCAAGTGTTACTAAACCGATACGTTGAAAAAACAAAAAACAACACGAAAATAACGGTAACGTTTGCACTTAATTACGGCGGACGGGATGAAATCATACGAGCCTTACAAAAGACAGAAAACCCAATCAAGACAACGGATCAATTTTCACAGTTACTGGATACTGCAGGAACACCGGATCCGGATATGATTGTCAGGCCAGGCGGAGAGAAACGGTTAAGCGGGTTTTTATTATGGCAAAGTCAGTATAGTGAATTGTTTTTTGAAGATTGGTATATGCCTGATTTTACTCCGGACAAGTTAGATATGCTTATAGATGCATTTGGAGAGCGGCAACGGAGATTTGGAGCGTAAGAATTAATTAAAGATGGTTTTGACTGCATCAAATCCAAACACGAACCCTAATACCTGAACAACCCAGTAGGCTGCGAAAATAATAATAAATCCGAGTATAGCGTTGGTCAGTTGTTGTTTTCCTTTTTCCAGTTTTTTTGTATCTCCTGCGCTTGTTAAAAAAGTGAATCCGCCTGCAAGAAGCATGAGCAGAAGTCCGGCACCTGCAAAGAAAAAAACCAACTTCATAGCACTGGATATGAATGCTCCCCTATTCGAGTTCGCCATAGAAGATCCGAGCGGGCCCTTTACGGTAGCAGATCCTCCGGCTCCATCCATCCATGGGAGTTGAAGATTTTGTGCAAGATATTTTTGCATATTATTTGAATCCTGGAATGCCAATAATATTAACTCCTATAAATTGTAGTATAAACACTGAGAAGATAATAAGCAGCAACCCTGCTATTGCAGAACTGACCAATTCTCTCCCTGCATTTAACTGTTCAGGATTGCCGGCGCTTGTCATAATCTGCAAACCACCGAATAAAATAAGTAAAAACGCTATACCTCCAGATATGCCGATCGCAAGTCCAAGAAACTTTTCCAGCAGTGCATTTGGATCTGTGGTAATGCATCCGATCGCCGTATATGTACCGGTGTTACTTTCACCACCCATACATGCTGTACATTTACTTTTTTCATCCGGATCCGAAATTGTATCACACGCATTATTTTGCGCAGCGGGAGTTGTCCCTTGTGCAAAGACGCGAGGCGTTCCCCATAATTGGAGGGATAGCACAAGGAAAAGGGCCGTAATAAAGCCAAATATTCGCATGTACTAAGTGTATCAAATTACGGGCATGAAATAAAGAATGATACAATTAAATAATCCAATAACCCAATACGTTAATAATCCAATGAAAAATGAAATCCTTATGAGTATAAGACCCACTATTTTGCGAATCTTGTGTATTGGAATATTTGTTTATTGGATTAGTGGAATATTTGTTTATTCAGTTCATGCCGCCGAATGTGATCCGTCATGCACAAATGCAATTGAGTGCCGCGATAAGATCGCAAAATGTAAGGAAGCCTGGGACCAGATGGAATCGGCAAAACGTCCCCACGTCGATGCACTTAAAAAAATGGAAGCAGATATAGCAGCATTTCAATCACGGATTAAATCAATCGAAGTTTCTTTAGTGCAGAAAGCAGCGGCTATAGCAAAAGGGGAGCAGGAATTAGGTGAGTTACTCACACTGGCAAACCGGAGAATTCGCGAGTTTTATATAAATACGTCACGGTTCACTTCGTTTTCTACCTTTTTATCTTCAACCTCAATTGCGTCTATGCTGAGGGTGCTGGCCTATCAGAATGCAGTCGTAAATACGGATAAAAAAGCAATTACTCAGACTGCTATTTCTGTGAAAGATTTGGAAGACAAGAAGAAAGCATTGGAACTCGAAAAAAGTTCACTTGCATACCTCAAAGAAGAGACAGATAAACGGGCTGCCTCTGTCAGAAAACTTGTTGGTGATGCTGATGCATATCAAACGAAACTAACGGGTATCATTGCCAATCTTAGTGCTCTTCAGCAGTCAATTTTAAGTGCAAAAACAGGAACATTTCAGACTAGTGTCGGTGATGTCCCACTTGCCGATGACAGTGCATCCCGGCCGGATTATAATCCCGGGTTTTCTCCTGCATTCGCGGCGTTTAGTTTCGGTGCGCCTCATTTTAAAGGTATGAGCCAGTATGGCGCGTTTGGAAGAGCAAAAAATGGACAAAACGTTGAGCAGATTCTTAAGGCATATTATGGTGGCGGCATTGAAATAAAAAAAGACTATTCAACAAGCATTACGATACAAGTGGAAGGATACGGTGGATTTAATATAGAAGACTATGTGAAGCGCATCTATGAAATGCCCGGAAGTTGGGGAGATGAAGGGGGAATGGAAGCCTTAAAAGCGCAGGCTGTGGCCGCACGAAGTTATGCACTGGCACGAACTAATAACGGCTCAGGATCTATTTGCGCAACAGAAAGTTGCCAGGTGTTTAAAGCATCTCCTAAAGGTGGTAAGTGGGAAGAAGCGGTGAATGCAACACGAGGATGGGTTCTTCTAACCGGGGGGCAGCCATTCTCTGCATGGTATGCATCGACGAGTGGGGGATATCAGGAATCGTACAGTTATAACGGATATTCTACCCCCGGATTTTGGGATACTGCAAACGGCAGAGCGGGGTGGACAAGTCAGGCATATGAAAAAATTGGCGGAAGTCCATGGTTTTATAAAGGGTGGTATAGGGATAGATCTGGAGATAGTTGTGGAAGAAGTCACCCATGGCTAACCAGTGAGGAAATGGCCGATATACTCAATGCATGGCATGTACTCTTTAATGGCGGGGGAGATAGTTCACGCGTTACGCCCAAGGGATCATGTTGGGGAGGAAATCCGTATAGTACGGATGAGCTTCGTTCCATTGGCGGATTTTCAAGCGTTTCCGGTGTTGCCGTGACGTATTCGGATGGCGGAACAACGGCAAACGTTACCTTTCAAACAAATAAAGGAAGCACATCTATACATGGCAATGATTTTTATCGGGCGTTTAATTTGCGTGCACCAGGGCGTATATCACTCAAGTCCGGCCTCTATAATATTGAGAAAAAATAGCGCTTTGTAGTACAATAACACTGTGCCAACCGTATTTGAATCCGAAAAAACCGCTGCTCCCAAAAAAAACGCTGCAACAGCCCCGGGTAAGAGTGTTATTTCTTCTTCTGCGACGATGGGACCTTTGGCGTGTTTTGCCATCAATCCGACAGGGGTTCGCTTTGAAACGCAGGACGATAATGAAACCGTTGAGCTTTTTTTACGACAACATATCATTGTAAATCTGCCATGGGTCGTTAGTGCCATCTTTTTGTTGTTTGTTCCAACGGTTTTTGCGCCGCTGCTGCTTCGATCACTGGGACTGGCATCCAGTATCTCATTATCCTACGCATTAGTTGGGACGGCTTTTTGGTATGTGGCAGTATTTGGTTTTGTACTGGCAAAGTTTTTGGGGTGGTTTTTTAACATCTATATCGTAACAAATGAACGACTCATTGATATAGATTTTTATTATTTGTTATACAAAAAATTTTCACAGGCGGAACTCAGTAAAATTCAGGATACCTCGTTTGAAACAGGTGGCATCGTTGCAACGTTTTTTAATTATGGCACCGTATCTGTTGAAACTGCCGGAGAATCTCCTAATTTAGAATTTGATAAAGTTCCGTATCCTGATCGTGTAGTTGAGACAATCCGCAGATTAGCAGAATTGGAAGAGGAGAAAAAGAAATGAGTGCTGATGTGATGCCAACATTGTTTCTTATACTGAAAGGCTTAGTTATTTTAGCTTTTTTTATCTATGCCGTATTTGCGTTTATTATGGTACGGCAGGAACATTTAATGGCAACAGTCCTCGAGGAGAAATACGAGCCTGTGCTTCGTGTGTTAACACTTATCCATTTTGCGCTCTCTATCGGGTTAATTCTCCTTGCTGTTTTGATCCTCTAATGGCATAGTCTCCATTCTGTTTCACATATATTTCATGCTAGTATAGAATTATGCGCATAAAACCATCTCTTGGCCTTGTTGTTGGCCCTGTGAATGCTACACACTGGGGACAAGTATTAACTACGCCAACCGCGTATGGCCTCATCGAGGTTGCTGATGCAAGTGGTCATGCACAAGAACAGGGGGTTGGCGCACTGGCAGAATTGGGAGAGAGACTGCTCACACCTATAGAAAGTCTTCGAGATCTTGAGCAACGATGCGATGAGATCACACAAACATATATACGCTCATTGGTTGTCCTTGTCCCCGTTGGGAAGATCATCTATATCGTTATGCGTGGAAAAGGAATGGTGTATGTGAAGAGAGGCCCCGAGCTAGCAAGCCTTATGCATG
>CAYSEV010000014.1:21147-25441 GCA_964430295.1 uncultured Gammaproteobacteria bacterium | reverse complement strand
CCAGATTTGTCAGTTGACTTGTCCCTCCTGCCATCACAATTCCTTTATCTATAATATCTGCCGCAAGTTCCGGAGGCGTATCTTCCAGAACAGCTTTTACAGCGCCTATAACGTGTTGAAGAACACCGGATATAGATTCCGCAACTTCAGCACGGGTAAGCTCCAGCATGCGCGGAAGACCCGTCACAGCATCGCGGCCCCGGATTTCCATAGTGTTTTGTTTATCTGATTGTGACAATCCAGGCTCTATAACCATTCTCTTTTTATCGATACCCTGATCTTTATTGCCGGAAGTTTTGGAAGCAACAGTATGAACAGGAGTAACCAATGCATCTCCCAGAGTAATTTTTATCTGCTCGGCCATTCGCTCACCGATAACAAGGTTGTATTTTTTCTTGATATATACGGCTATTGCTTCATCCAGCTTATTTCCGGCCACTCTGGCGCTCTTATGAACCACAACGCCTCCAAGTGATACAACTGCACACTCAGTTGACCCTCCACCGATGTCGACGATCATATGACCCGACGCCTGGGCAATTGGAATCTTTGCACCGATCGCTGCCGCAAGGGGCTCTTCAATAAGATATGCCACCTTTGCGCCGGCAGAAAGTGTTGCATCCAACACAGCTCGACGTTCTACCTGCGTAACTCCGCTTGGCACACAGATCATGACTTCAGGCTTAAACAGACGATTGCGCCCTGCTGCACGGTCCAGAAGATATGATAAAAGTGCTTCGGTTATACGATAATCTGCAATAACCCCATCTCTCATGGGGCGTGTCGCAACAATGTTTCCAGGTGTTCTCCCAAGCATTTCCTTTGCTTCATTCCCTACTGCCACAACCCGATTATCGTCAACTGTGACAGCAACTACGGTAGGCTCATTCATGACAACACCTTCTCCGGCAAGCCACACAAGGCTATTTGCTGTACCCAGATCTATACCGATTCGTTTTGTAAATTTGTTGAACATTATTTTTTTGTCATCCCCGACCCGATCGGGGATCCATCAGTAAAATCATAAAGATTCCCGCCTTCGCAGGAATGACATTGTAATAGCATTTTAGCACATATAGCGTTATACTATTCTTTAGCATGACCACACTGAAATGGCGTAAAATCCGACCTGTTTTTATATCTTTTGTTACGTTTTGTTCTATTATTGGGGTGTCCGCTGGCGTGATTGCATATGGACGCGGATACAGAATAGACATAAAAAAAAGCTCTCTGAAACCAACAGGTCTCCTATCCACCATCAGCGACCCTGTTGGAGCACAGGTGTTTATAGACGGGAAACTGAAAACAGCCACAAATAACTCCGTTGCGATCGAGCCGGGATGGTATACGATCACAATTTCAAAAGAGGGATATATTTCCTGGCAAAAAAAGATCAGGGTACAGGGAGAAGTTGTCTCAAAGACCGATGCTGTACTGTTCCCCAGCAATCCAAGCCTCTCACCTCTCACAAATCTGGGCGTTGAGAGACCGATGCTTTCTCCTGACGGCAGTAAAATTGCATATATCGTGCCGCAAGGACAACTGGATGAAAGCCTGAAAAAAAAGGCAGGACTATGGGTATATACATTATCCGAAGGACCACTCGGCAGAAATCGAGATCCGATACAGATAGCACCATTTACAGATGGGATTGATATAGAAAAAGCAACCATTCTCTGGTCTCCTGACTCGACACAACTGCTGGTTCATAACAACATCATTTACCATCTTTACCAGATCAATAGACAGGGTACGTATACAGATGTAACCCTTACTCATGAAACCGTCATAGCAGATTGGACGAGTGAGAAGGAGATAAAAGAACAACAAAAGCTGGAAGCATTTGATCCGCAAATTATCCAAGTCGCCTCTTCCAGTGCGCGCATTATTTCTTTTTCCCCTGATGAGACAAAAATCCTTTATGAAGCAACGGCAAGTGCAACACTACCAATCGCTATCAATCCACCTCTTATTGGAACAAACCCAACCGAAGAAGCCAGAGATATTTCCCCTGGTAAAATATATGTCTATGATAGTAAAGAAGATAAAAATTATTTTTTGATTGATACAAAAGAAGTACAAGTTCCGATTCCAACACCGACACCAACAACTATAAAAAACAATATAAAACAACAACAAAAACCAGCAGTGACACCACCTGTCCGTATTGATGAATTTATCCATTGGTTTCCCACAAGCCGCCATATTCTGCTAACACTACAGGGGAAAATAGATGTACTTGAGTATGATAGAACCAATTGGTCAACACTCTACTCAGGACCGTTTACCGATGGATTTGTAGCTCCGTGGAGTAATGGCTCTCGAATAATTATTATGACGAACCTAAACGGTAACGCAACTGCATTACCAAATCTCTACACCGTCAATTTACGGTAACCATACCAGTATCCCCGATAGGAATCGAACCTATATCGGAGGTTTAGGAAACCTCTACTCTATCCATTGAGCTACGGGGACAAATTACTTTCCTATTCTACTTTGAATGCGTCTTTTAAACAAATTTTCGGTAAATCCTCCCTTTTCCAAGAAGTCTTTTTCAGCTTTTGCTATCTGTTTTGATAGCAAAAATGTGGTTACATGGCAAAGTGTCAAAAGAAGATTTGCAGCCACTTCCGCTTTTTCCGGGAGTGTTGGCTTTTCTATCAGTTCACCTAGGGAACTTAGGTTACTTACGTCACTTATTCTATAAATGTAATGCCGCAATCGAGCTACTTTTTCGTCTGATTTATGCCAAATGGGCTTACCTGTTCTTCTGAGGTAATCTTCATAATCAGCAAGAAGCTCTTCCAGTGAAGCATTTGCCACACCTAGGAGTTTTATTTCTCCTTTTTTACTGGTTCGGCTCTGACCTAATCCTTCAATGATATTTTGTTTTCCAGATCGTGCAGCCTGCTCCATCTGTTCGCGTGTGCGTTTATCTTTGAATTCAGATACAAATGATTCACAAAATCCGAATGTAAGATCATAAATGATCTCAGAATACCTATAGGTGAGAAGATATTTATATTTCGGCAGGCTCATAAGTTTCTTAAGAATCTTAAGCAACTTAAATTACTTACCAAATAGTATCACAAAAATGGTAAAATACCCGTACCGGGATGTAGTTCAGTTGGTAGAACGCACGGTTCGGGACCGTGAGGTCAGCAGTTCAAGTCTGCTCATCCCGACCATTCTTCAAAAAATCTCTTCACGAATTAAATCTTCATTTCATATCAGGCATATTTCAGAATATATCCTCATTCGTATCATTCTGCTATCTTGTAACGGTACAACGGAAATGGCCTCTATAAAAAAAACAACCCAGATATTGTAGGCAAGACAATATCTGGGTCAACCAGATTACGGAAACGCGCAGGCAACGGTAAACCGTGTCATGTCAGGGCTGACGTAGGTTGGCAATTCCATGGTGCAGGACTCATTTACGGTCACCCCGTCAGTCACCTTCACGGATAAACTTTTGAACCCAGATGGAAGATCACACCAGGATTCACCTCCGTGAAATGTCAACTGACACTCAGCGTCGATGGCTTCCTGCCCATCCACCATGAAGTAGACGTACGCCGTCCCAAACACAGGGCGATGGTCTGTCCTGTTGAGGAAAAACGCAATGTGTACCGTATTTGCGTTCGAGAAACTCAACGCACCCGCCATCGCATACCCATTGGGCAGCGATGTCGGTGTTTCAGCAACAGTTGGAACAGATGCTGTTACAGTGGCACTTTCCTCTGGAACTTGGGTCGATACTGCTTGCAGTACAGACGCTCCGGCTTGCTCCGGCGCGACCTTTGTGGGCTGATTCGAACCGCATGCGGTCAAAATCAGCAGAGCGATGATTGCGAAAACGTTTCGCATTTCTGCCTCCTTCGGCATGAGTAGAATCGGAAGAGAATCTTCCGTTGCGTGACACAAATACCTCTATCCCCGTTAAACACAGCGGACGGATTATTTATATCTGTACCTGTCTTTAACGGAGATACCCGAAAGGCGCATACCCCCCACTACGTCTCCGTATATCTGGTTTCAATGTGCTACGATAGTGCCGGAATCTGATCCGCAGAATGGACTATTCTGACACTTCGTTCCCTCCTATTATGGAGGAACTGTATTGTATCAAACAATCACAAATTGTCAAAAACTATAGGTTTAAATTCGCTTTTGACCGTCAATTCTGTTAGAATGCATACATATGAAATTATCATTTGCTTCCAAAAATGCCCCGCCCGAAGAACCACCAAAGCCGGATGTGATCCTTGCATCACAGTCTATCGGACGA
>CAYSEV010000014.1:10972-21136 GCA_964430295.1 uncultured Gammaproteobacteria bacterium | reverse complement strand
TGTTACTGGAAAAGCTCGGTGTGCGCTTTCGCGTCGTTGTAGCGCGTGTAGATGAAGATACAATCGTAGACAAAAAACCTGAACTGACCATCAAAAAGAGAGCAGCAGCAAAGGCAGCAGAAGTATTGCAACACCCACGGGTATACAGTATTCCGGAGGAACGCGAATCTCTGATTATAGCTGCGGATTCTATGGCAGTCCTTGGAGCCAAAATATTTGGTAAATCAGCGGACCGCGAAGATACAAAGCAAATGCTAACAGCTCTTATGGGTAAAACCCATGAATTTGTCACAGCAGTTCACGTTTCTCTGGTACAAGAAGGGAAAGTAAAAAAAACCTGGGAAAAAACTGTCGTTACGAAAGTAACTATGCGTAAAATGACGGGTCCTGAAGTGGAAAGCTATACACAGCGTTTTGACTTCACACGATTCGCAGGTGGCTATGCACTGAACGAAGCGCCATGGGATCTTGTAACTAAAGTAGACGGCAGCTATACCAACGTCATCGGTCTTCCGCTTGAAGTGATATTACCGATACTGAGGTCACAAAAGATCATATTGTAATACCAATATCATTCTGATTGATTGGTGATGCCAATATTTTTTTTAACCTGCAGTACTTTGCTTTGCTGATACAGGTCTTCTATTGAGCCAGGTTTCCACCACCCGTGTATATTGTTATCAGGTATCAACTCCTGGTCTATTGCAGGTATTAATCCGGGACTCCATTTCCATCCTTCTGGTCTTTTTTCATCTGGCATATTTTTTCTTCCATACCTAACTTGTAATGGTGTTTCTCCTGTAAACGGCTTTTGAAGTATTCGTTCCAATGCAATATTGAGCGCAACATGGTGGAACTGGCTGGGTGAACCGGGAGTATTTCTTAAGTAATCAGGATCAAACGCCTGTTCTTTTGTTACCATATCACGATCATACGCATATGAATATTTCGAGGTTATAAGATCAGCTTCATCAGGGTGGTCGTGGAAATATTGTACGTAACTTGCGACATATACTCCCCAAAACATATCATCAAATTGCATGGTTTCACCACTGGATAATTGCCAAATCAGGCGCCAGTTTCCTTCACCATATGTATCATTCCAAGATTGAATCATTGAATCTTTTTTATGGCTAAGTTGACCGGGGTATAGTTTATTTTCCCATCCACCAGAAGGCTGCAATGTGTCCATTGATTCTGCTACCATACTAGAATTATAGCATTATAGCTTTTTAAATTTAAAAATCAGACCGAGAGTGAGCAAAAAACATGTAGCGAGGAGACGCATACAGGATGCATCCCGGTCTGATTCTAATTTTCCTTACTGATCACATGTCTGTTTGACATAGAAATACGGGCGCGAGAAGAACCTCACGCTTGTGTGATCAGCGGACGATATCCAGCGGATAACGAACGCCCGATTGATCTGGGAATTCTCATACTCGGGCCAAAGTTGACATCCCGCTGGCACTGTTGCACTCGGACCCATAGGGTCGGCGTTGATCGTGGCATCTGCCTCGATCTGACCGTTGTCTCCTTGTGCAGAGACATGTACCATAGGGTACCCTTCCGAAGTCCATCCCGTCAGTGTGATGGTAATCGGAGGGAATTCTGAATCTGTGACGATTTCACAGTCGGCAAGACCTCCCGGTAGCTCGCAGTCAGCGTAGGTGCCTGCCTTTGCGATCATCGGAAGGACAGCGGTTTCACCCACTTTGATGGTGCCGGTCGAATTCCATGGGTCGTACGGACGTGACGATGACACACCAATCACATCCAGCAGTGGCTGATAGAGACCTGCCATCATGCCCATGGATGGATCATACCCGAACGCTTCCAGGTCTGCGATGGCGTGAGTGTGCAACTCATAGTACTCCATGAACGTCATGTTCGTCTGGTTGTTCATGGACAGGGTCGTGTATGACCCGGCATTGTCCCATCGGTCCATTACAATGATTGCTTCGGGCGTGGTGATAAACACGTAGAAGCCTATCATAGGAAGCCAGACCGTCATCGCCACTTCAGCAATTGCCCCAAGACCAAAGGCTAGCTGATACATGCTGGTTGGCATACTTTTCCACAGGTTGAACCCCTGGGTAAAGCCACCAGTTACAGCTGTTCGAACCATGCCAGCGGGCAACGTCACCGCAGCATCTTGCGCCAGCGCATCATCAGTCAAGCCGATGATTTCAATCATGGGGTTTGCCTCTTGAATTGCCACACCAACGTCTTCCAAGCGTTCCAATGGCATGAATACCCGCACAACACGACTCATGGGGATGTTCGATCCCACAAACCGTGTCGCAACGCCAGATTTCGGCGAGAAGGTCTTTTGCATGATCTCCTCAGGCATCATCGGGCTGAATTCGACCACAATCGGTGTGCTAAGCGCGGCATTGAAGAGATTTTGCTCCTCCTGCGGTAAGAGGCTGACGGCATTGGCGATGTTGAGTTTGCCACTTTCGAAATCAATCACCGCCTGGGCATACTGATACTGTTGCAATGTCACCGCATCAGCTGTCCCAGCATCAATGAGCGGTTGCAGCAACGCTTTGGTACTCTGCGCTGCAGCGACGTTCTGCTGACTCTTAGCTGGGTCAAACAAACGCACATCCACCACTTGCTGTGCATATGACTCGGCGGTAATGAATCCAGCACCGACAGGTTTGTCAGACCGTTCAATGCTTACCCATATATCATCAGCTGCCATTGCCTGCTGCTTGCTGAACCATTCGGGATTGACGGCAGTGTATTCCCGATTCAGACAGATAGGGCAAAGTCCCGCATCCTTCATAGCTTTGAAGCTTAGAAAGCCGTCCAGTTTGGCAACAGCATCTACAGGTAGAACGTTTGCTTCGCTGATGAACCGCTTCGATAGGATTGCATAGGCATCGGTTCCGTAGTAGGTTGCAAATCCACCGACCTCGTTTGCCTTGGCAATACTCTGACTCACCTGCGGTGGAAGACCAAGGAACATACCATCCTGAATTGGGAGCCCTCCCCAGTTATTCGCCCACCGAGGGATTTCGCCCACAGCGTGCGGCAAAGAAGGAAGCCCATTTCCGCTGGTTGGCGCTGAACTGGCAGCACCACATGCGGTTAACACCAACGATGCTACTAACAACAAACTTACCAGATCGAACCACTTCCATTTCATGTGTCACTCTCCGTTAGAATTAGAATTTGTGTTGCGTCTCCTCGCACACACACTAATGAGAAACAGATTCTCACCACAGTGCGTACGAAGAAACGCATGCTCACTCTCGGTTGTTAATGTGCCATAGAGTAAAAACCTTGCCTCGCATATGAGGTTATTTCTACCCTATTTACAAATAAACCTCCTATTTCTAGGAGGTTCGTGATGTGTGTTTATACGATTACACAGCACGAACCCGCTCAAAATGGAGGTCAGAAATTGTGTACCCGATTACGCCGCGTATGTTCATAAATCGTAATAGTATGCGTAGATTATAATACTATAAGATATATAGTATACCTATTATTTTGATATGTCAATTACTAATGTTGTACTCGTATTTACAACACATATATCTCGTAGTATAATGCAAAATTAAGATCATTACATATAAGTTACATATCACATACACACGGTAGTAATATATATATCAATTGATTTTAAAAATATCTTATAATTATATTTATATAAACATATGATGACATATGAGAGGCGCGTAAAAAAGTATTTTAAAGAAAAAGCTGAAAAGTATGACCTCGTCGATAAGCAATTGTACTGGCAGCTTTCTGATGCGATCCTCTGGAAAAAGTTGACATCATACCTTGATACACTACAGCCCAATTTCAAATTCCTCGATGCAGGTGGCGGAACAGGAAGATGGACACATAAAATTCTGACCCAATATCCTAAAGCAAGCGGGGCTCTTATTGACCTGTCAGAAGATATGCTGCGTGTAGCACAAAAAACAGCGAAATCAAACAATACAGCCGCACGATTATATGCCGCACAGGGCAATCTTAATAGGTCAATTAAAACACTCGTACCATTTCCCGTAGATATAACGTTTAATTTCCATAATGTTATCGGTTTTGTAGATTCGCCAAAACAGTTTATACGGAGATTGACAGAGGTGGTAAAACCAAAGGGATATATTGTTACTCTCGCTCCCAATTTATACCATGCGGTATATTTCAATGTTCTGTTAGGAAATATAGCGAAAGCAAAAAAAATATTATCAACCAAAAAAGGAAAGTTTACAAAGGAAATGCCTGATATTCATTTCCTCTCACCCGCACAAATCGAAGAATACTATACAAGCGCGGGACTTACCATTTTGGAAACAACAGGATTTCCGACGTCTATTTATCCCGGTTTTTTGGAAACACAAATAGAAGGTACGACATCCACACTCGCAACTACCCTTTCAAAACGAAAAAACCTTACCGATCTTATCGCAATTGAGATGAATTTATCGGCGCAAAAAGATATAGCATCACGTGGAAATAATATATTTATTGTTGGTCAAAAATAGACTATGACAACAGAAAGCAACGTTCGTGAACGCAATACAGCATATGACACCCTAACAGTTGGTGATGTCGGAGGAAGTTTTTCTCACTATTTTGAATCACTCGGGTATTCTACACATCCGAACGGTCATCCGATTACGGATACAATCAATCCCGACGCACTTGTATTTGTTAACAGCAGCATGGCCCCATATATCGGAGAGCTTGAAGAGAAACGTAATCAACAATTTACCATCCATGAAGCGACAGTACAGCCCTCCGTACGGCTAAACAGTCTCAATGCACAACATCTCATTGCGAACCCGAACTGGATGACGTCTTTTACAATGGCAGGTGTTATTACGTCTGAAACATCCTTTACGGACATGACAAAACAGGTACAAACGTTTTTGACGAAGAGTGTTGGTGTAGACCAATCAAAACTTCACTATGTTGTGAGCCCACACCATACGGAAAATCTGCAGGCATTAAAAGATGCAGGGATACCAGACGATCACATCCATTTTCAGGAAAAAAACACAGCTATTCTCGTCACTTGGGATTACGGAACGCCGGGCCTCGTCGGAAACGGTATTACCATATGTTATATCAAAGATGCAGACAGTGAAATCATAGATGGTGTTCCGCATCCGGATACTCAATTCTTGAATATCATTGATGTCAACTCATATTCAAACGGACAGGAGATGTCACGGATTCAAACCCCATTTTTGGACGTTGGATTTGGTGTAGAGAGACTTGTATCATTGCTTCAGGAACAGACCCCGTTTGATACCGGAGAACGATTGGCTATTAGAGACAGCATTGTCCGGGAAGCAAAAACAGTGTTTGGAGCAGACGAACTCACGGATCAGCGAATTATAACACTCACAGATCATCTGATAACAACACAGCTTCTCCTTGATCAAGGCATACAGCCGGTACGAAGAGATGCGACAAAGCGCGGATACATGCTGCGTAATCTGATAAAAAATGCAATCACACAGGCGGATTTACTGCGCATGGATCCCCGATCAATCAGCGCCAGATTTCAGAAGTATCCGGCAGTGTCAGAGCTCGTGGAACAACATATCCAACGAGTCGAAAAAGTCACACACCATATACAGGATATACGGGAAACATGGCTTAAAACGAAAGCTGGTCAAAAAGAAGCTAAAAGAACCAGATTTTCCAGCCCGGAAATGATTCTTGATTTCCTTTCGTATGTTGAAAAAACATATAACGTTCCATCGGAAATTGCCCATCGGATACTTCTTAAGATTGACCGTGAAGCATTTTACCTCAGCGGATTTCATGAACGATACTATTATTATCCGTTTACAACCCTTGAACAGGAAGAAAAAACTGGCAGAGAGAACACTGCTGCAATCGGAGCACTCCTCAAAGAACGCGGCGCGAAGAATATCACGGATTACGGATCAGGAAAAGGCCGTCATTCTATAGCGCTTGCCCGACAGGGATTTGAGGTTCAAGCCCTTGATTTTGATCCGAAAAGTATGAGGATGCTTGAAGCTAAGCTGAAAGATGAAGGAATTACAACAGTTACTACACACCTGACTGACGGATTCAAGTTCAGTGAAGTTGTTGAACCTGAAAGTCAGGATGCAGTCCTTATTTTTTACACATCCGTGCTTGCATCAGGAGACAGGGAGGAAGATGTAGCGGCACTGACACAAATACGTGATTCACTCAAAGATTCGGGAACATTTATGTGGAGTGTTACAAATCTGGACGCAATCAGGTCCGAAGAGGTCTGGATGCCCGGTGATGCGAATTTATATATAAACACCTATGGCGAACGTGTCATTCATACCGAAGTACGGGAACCTCTGGAAGCAAATAATAACCGCATAAATGCTCACTCAGCAGGATATAAAGTTGAAGAGCCTGTAGCATTCACTGGGGATCTCGGTAAACGCGAAGCAGAAGAACTTGAAACATACAGATTCACCTGTATAGAAACAAATGAAGCGAGATACATCGTATATAAAGACTGGAAGGATAATAATGCTCTGAAGATCGCACGGATTATTTCCTATGAGGAAGCACTCTTGAGTATTAAACCATATACCCAAAGTGAGATCACACAGTTGCTTACTGATGTCGGATTCACTGATATTATGTTCCGAAAAGGGATTAAAAACTTCGAAGAACCAAGCAACGGTATGGAATTTGACATTGTTGTTACCGCAAGAAAATAAGTAATCCAATATTCGATTTTTATACTTCTTGATATGCTGGAATATACTATTCAGGAAACACTTCAGCAGAATTCTCTCAAATTATTTGAGACGCTACCCTATTCACCTGAAACAGTTCAAAAAAACATTCTTGCTTGTGTTGTTGCTCCGGCACTTAACGAAGAAGAGCATATGCGCGCATTTCTGGAATCAATACACACCCAACAGACGGATTATCCCGTTCTTGTGTATATCGCTGATAACCAAAGTAGTGATAGGACACGCGAGATTGCCTCTGAAATGGGCGCCAATGTCATGATTGAGTCAGTGAGAGGCATAGGACCGGCAAGACAGAACGGATTAGATGCCCTTAAAAAAATATCCGGAATGCCACACTCAAACATTGTGCTTATTCAGACGGATACGGATGGCGTTTTATACAATAATCAGTATATTCAAAAAGTGTGCGAAGCGTATGAGGAGCGTCCGGATCTCGTAGCAACAGTCGGGCCGACACATTTTCCTATAAAGACATCTCATGAATCACATACGATGGTTCGAGGCGGCAGGCAATTTAAAGAGGTATTCAATACGCACTCATTTAGTGAATTATTTGCCGAGTGTGGTAGAGATATCAGTGATTATTTACTGGCTCCTCCATACCGAATGCTCATTGGCGCAAATGCAAGTTACAGATTATCTGAATTAGAGACGCTTGGAATAGAATATCCGAAGGATACACGATGGGAAAGTGTTATTGTATCAGTCCTTTTGCAAATGAATATTCCATCTGACCGGATCGGCTTTATTCCACAACAGGAGGTTGTCACATCAGCACGGGCTTATTCAGATGATCGTGGAATGTCAACTGAACAGACACTTACAGACATTCGTACGAGAAAATACATTAAACCCTTCAAAAGTAATGATTCAGTATCCCCAGTTGATACGCTGCGAACGCTCATAGAACTCATAGACAAACATACATATGATCTTGGCGAGCATGAACAGGTCAAAGCGTATGAATCAGATTATCCCGTATATACACATCCTAACCAGCGTGTTGCAATAGCCCGACATGCAGGGACAGGATTGGAAATACCCGGAAAATTTGTCATTATTGAAAAAGAATTAGAAGCATACCGTCAGGAAGCGGTGCGACACGCGCAGGCGGATATCAGAATAATTAAACAAATTCAACAGGCATTAGAGGGTAAACGATTGCATGTATTACTTGACAGCGGGTATGCGGTGGAATCATTGGTAGCACAGACCATACAGAGGTATCATGATGATATTGATCTTATTATCGTCGCAGAACATCCAGATATCAGAAGAATCACACGTAAAATACTTTCTATAATCGATAAGGAATCCAAGTCATGGAGATCTGAGGAGACGAAAGCAAACTGGATCTGGTTACGTAATTACACACAGGATACAACTGCTCCAAAACAAATAAACATCCATGTCGTAAACGGCAAAGTGGACGGGACGGACATTTCCGTTTATGCAACAAATGGGTCTACATATACCATTCAGGCAAGACAAACATCTATAACCGCAGGCACAGAAACTCTTGAGATCCTAAGCCCTGAGATGGATGAAATGACAGCATCAAAAATACGCCTCATCGAACCATATGGTAATAAACCGAGGATGAAAGATATCTTTGATATAACCAGAATGGTTGCAAACAGCAGATTTTCGCGAGAGCGATGTATAGAGATTCTGGCTGAATACTATATAGCTCAAAAACATATTGATGCAGATTCTGCTGCAATACTTGCCTCAGAACAGGTACGGGCATTTGAACAAAAAAACACGTTTCTTCAATAACCCGAAGCCGTCTTTATTTCCCTGCAGACGTATGTAATGTGGTAAATCTATGTATGACTCTATCTTTTCCCATCACAGTCATAACCTCATAAAGATCAGGTGATTCATTTTTACCTGCAAGTGCAACACGGATAATTTTCGCGAAGTCACCAAATGATCCCTTAAACGTTTCAGCAGCTGCTTTATACGATTTTGTATCAGGCGCAAATCCTGACAGTACTGCAAACGATTTCATTGCCTCCATCCATGCCTCTTTTGTCTCATATCCCGTATATTGATTTACAAGTACATCTAAAGCTTTTTGAACATCATCAATGTTCATTCCTTCCAACGCATGCATTTTATCGTTACCCGTGATATCTTCAAAATAATCATCAAAATAAAACTGTATAGCACTCGGAATATCCGAAATCATAATAAAATCTTTTCGCCGATTTGTATCTCCCCTACCCACCGCAAGTATCCGCTTTGCATACTCTCCTCCGTCATGTACAAGTCGTTCTCTCCAAACAGACATAGGCGTACCTGATATATGTTCTGACTCTTCAGACGCCCGACGATCAACCCATGAGAGGAAATGCTCATACACATCATCGGCACTCATGCGTGCCAATATTTCGCGACTGATATCGTTGAGTTTTGCCTCATCAAAAAGAGCCCAACTTCTGTTTTGTAATTCTTTCAGCGTGAATGGAAAATCACTGATGGGCGCATCAGGATTTTTCTTTCTCCATCCTTCAAAACTGGAATTAGCCAGATTCATAAGGTACTCAAGGACAGCCTGCTGTGGATACCCTCGCTGATCATAAAACACAACGGAAGCCTCCGGATCCTTACGCTTACTGAGTTTACGAACGCCTCCACCTTCCTGTTTCGCAATTGGTGACAAATGCCCGTACCGAGGGGCTTCCCATCCCATGACGGCAAATAATTGCATATGCAGTCCGGTTGACGAAAGCCATTCATCGGCTCGCATTACATCGGTGGTACCCATTAAGTGATCATCAACAACATGAGCAAAGTGATATGTCGGCAAGCTGTCCTGTTTTAGAAGGACAATATCCTGCACGTTTTCATTCTGCTCCACATCCCCCTTGAACAAATCATGGACTACAACTCTATTACCATCTACACCGGGAGACTTTAGTCGAATCACAAACGGTTTCCCTGCATCCAATGCCTCACGGATATCTTCAATCGGCCTGTCACGCCAGATGGCCCATTGACCATAATATCCGGGGTTGATTTTTTCCCTAGATTGCATTTCCCGAAGCTCTTTTAATTCTTCAGGTGTTGCAAAGCACGGATACGCTTTTCCTTCCGATAAAAGCTTTCGCACGTAGGTAATATAAATTTCCTTTCGTTCACTTTGTGTATATGGCCTATATGCGCCTGATTCCTGATCGCCGCGGGCCCCTTCATCATACGGAACGCCAAAATATGTGAGAGCGTTTGCTATCAGGTCTTTTGCTCCTTCCACTTCCCTACTTTTATCCGTATCCTCTATGCGAAGGAAAAACACGCCGCCGCTCATGTGGGCTACCCTCTCATTGATAAGGGACATGTATAGTCCGCCGATGTGCATAGGCCCTGTCGGGCTTGGGCCAATTCTGGTTACCCGGGCGGATTCAGGAAGCTC
>CAYSEV010000014.1:0-10872 GCA_964430295.1 uncultured Gammaproteobacteria bacterium | reverse complement strand
TTGAAAATAATCGATTCTCATAGCCATATCGGCCCTTCATATTTGGGTCCGCAAAGCCCGTTGCAGGAATATATTCGGGAGGCTCAGCGAATGGGAATTGTAGGCACTATTGTATCTCCCGGTCCGAGTCCTGAAACGCCCCATCCGGAGGGTTTATATTATCCCTGTCTGTGGAGACTTGAAGCAGGGAAACCAGTGTATGAACAGGTTATTAAAAAAACGGGTGGAGAGACCGTTTGGTCAGATCATTCAACTCAAAATCCATATCACGCAGCAAATGTCGAACTATTTGGCCTTGCCCGAAATACGACAAAACCCGTGATATTTGTCATGCCAATCCATCATCCGATTCTTGATACAAAAGAAGAGGTAAAAGCTATGCTATATGACTATCCGTCTGTTGCCCTTAAACTTCACGGTATTGCAACCTTCACGGGACCGGATGATGTACCGGAACATACAATCAACATGTTGAGGGTAACGAATAAGCCTGTAATAGTACACACAGACCGCCACCTGGGTGAAGCAACCAACCCATTTGCTCTGGTATGCAAAATGAACGATCCTGAGAACTGGGTGGCATGGGCAGAAAAAACAGGTGTCAAAACTATTCTGGCTCATGGAGCCCGTTTGACTGAATCAGTGATCAAACAGGCAAAAAAACTCCCAAACGTCATGATCGGCATGGCACCGGATCTTTTGATCGCTTCCGACCCTGCCAGACTTGCCACACCAACCGATGATTATCTGCTTACGCTTATGGACATGGCAGGTCCTGATAAGCTATTATTCGATATTGATTATGGTTGGAACGTGACTGTTCGTGATCAGTGGGATACACAGGATTGGAATATGCATAGGCGTGTACAAACTGCTGCACAAACACTCAATATGAATCCGAAAGAAGTTGAACAGATTTTTTATCAAAACGCTGTTCGATTCTTTCAATTATAAAAACATTTACAACAACTCATATATGGGACAAGCTGGTGAAGAAGGAAAAGTACAGGCACGTGACGCGGCTTCAGAGGCGTTTTTACATGCAGCCGAAGGCTTTCGACCGAAAGATGTCCAAAGCGCATTATTGGCTCTGTTTGACAATATGTCAGGAGAACTACAGCCTGCTGATGTGTTTAAGGCATATGCAGAAAACAGATTTGTGACACCTGCGTTGATTGGACAACGGGAGATGCTAAAATTGGATACACTCATATACGAGGCTGTCCCGCCATTCTTTGACGGCGTGGCACTCTCCCCTGTCGGACCGTTTGGAACGAATACCGTACTTACCAATCTTGATCAGAAAAATATTCTTACAACAGTCCGCGGTCTGGAAACAGTCGGTGCCGTAACACCAATGCTTGCTCTGGAAAGTGCGAAACGCCGTAAAAAGCTCAAGCAAGATGAAGTAGTTCACTTAGCCTCCAGCCACAGAAATATACGCGCGCAGGTATTTTCGTCTAACAAAGATACAGCTGCTGTGGGCTTTACACCACATTTTCAGTTATTCGCATTGGCCAGCGCCGGTTTTGCAGAAGACGGTTTAGCATTTTCAGCAGTACAAACAGATTTACACTTGCGTACACTTTTGAGATTTTATCAAATGGCTAATGAATCAGGTCGGTATGCAATTAAGAATATAACCGTTGATATATCTGATCTGCTTATCGCAGAATCACTGATAAACAGAAAAAATCTTGATCGAAGGGAAATAGGCAAACAAACCCCAAATCAGGCATATTCAATTTTGGAAACTGCTGGTGTCCAACTGCCTAACGTTGTAGAGTCTATGGATGAAGTTGATGGTGACATAGTTGCGGCTTCAGGGCTTCGTGTTCCAATGGAGCATTTGAGTGCAATGGAGAAAGCAGTTGTTAGGAATCTTCGCGAAGATTTTCCCGAAGTCACATTCCGATTTGATCTTGCACGCATAGCAGGCATAGGCTACTTTACAGACAGTTGTTATAAGCTCAAAGCAAAAACAAAAGACGGACGGGAATTTCCATTGGTAGATGGTGGCATCTCAGCATGGAACGCCAGATTATTGGCAGATAAACGGGAACGATTTTACGGTTCAGGGTTCGGTAGTGAATTATTCGGAAGATTCTTTACAGCGTAACTCTGATTATTTATTTTTGATTATAAAATAATCAGGGTGTGTAGAATCTATTGTCACCTGAGATCCTATCGGTACAGTTATAACAGGATCTACATGACCCAAATTGATATTCGCAAGAATTGGATACGTGTTTCCATCTGTAATACGAAGCAAAACTTCTTTAAGCTGTGAAAGCATTTCTGCTGAATACTTATATGGTCTTCCTACGATGATACCGTTGCATGAATCAAGCATTCCGGATAATTTTAAATCCGTCAGATATGAATCGATATCTGCTATAGAAAGGCCTTCATGCATCGTATGCCCCTCTGGTATATCTACCATAAGGATGGACCCGCTGGGATTTGGAGCATATGGTGTTCCTAAAATATGATTAATTGATGGTATCGTAAATGGATATGCCCATCCTGTTGCACTCCCTTCCCTCCACCATTCAAACCCTGAATTTTTCTCAAAGAGTCTTGGACGCTTCATATCATCTTTTGCAAACCAGTCCAATATTTCATCTGTGTATCTTTCACTTGGCTTGATAACGGATTCTGATTTCTGGTCCATAATCTCAGATATAAAATGCTCAATCGTATACGGTAACACCTCGGGATACTCACCGAACTGATTGATAAGACAAGGACCATAGTACGTCTGTAGTCCTGCCTGAGTCGCCATGGCATAATGAAGGACAGTATTATCCGAATATCCTATGAATACTTTTGGATTGTTGCGGATAAGATCATAATCTAGTCGTTTAACCAATTGATTGGAATGATTCCCTCCTATAGATGCAAAAACTATGCTGCATGTAGTGTCACGAAATGCTTCATGGATATCAATAACCCGTTCTTCTATCGATGCGGAGACATATCCTGTATTTTTTGCTGCGTGCTCAGCTATCTGAACATGCAATCCTATAGATTCAAGGACTTTGGTTGCCCGTGCCAGGCGTTCAGGAACAAACGGCAGTAAACCGGCAGACGGACTAATAATCCGAACCGTATCACCCTTTTTTGGTTTTGGCGGTGTCTGAAGTCTCACGTTATTTTGTACCAATCGTCAGTATATTCATGGCACGATTGATGGCAGACTGATCCCGACCAACAGATAATTCAATTTCAAGCATGGTCTTAAAAAACTTTGCATCATGCAGTTTTTTTGATAATGGACCGATTTTTGCATTTGTCGGATCAAAGTCTTCACTTTGTGGCTGGACGATACTGGCAATGCCACGGAATTCTATATTCTTATATCCGCTTTTCTTGAACATGGCACCCATATCGTCTGAGGGCAACTGCCATAACTTAGGCACTGCGGATGTCCACTGCACCTTCTTTTCTTTAAAGATATCATGAATTTCCTTTTCTGATGCAAGGTAATTGTTTACCTTCGAATATAGTGCATTATGATACCCCTGAATAGTAATCATAGCCCTACCACCTTTTTTAAGTATGCGGAACGATTCTGATACCACCTTTTGTGGTTCAGGGCAAAAACTAAGCGGATTATATGTACTGATAATATAATCGGCAGTGTTATCTTTCAGCTCACGAATTGATGCAATATCGCTGTGAACGAGTGTCACATTGTTTTTATACGCACCATTTGTAACTTTTTTTTGTGCCTGAGCTAACATGCTCTCCGACAGATCTACAAGAATGAACTTGCAGTCAGTAAAATACTTATCCAACTTTAACAGCCAACGACCTGTTCCTCCACCAAAATCGACAAGGGTAATCCCTTTACGCTTTGGCATTTGCTCCAAAAGGAATGTTTCAAGAACCGTATCTGTTAATTTCCAGAATCCCTGGGATTCTGCGTTATCAACATTTTCTGCATGAACTTTAAAAAAGCTTTTAAATAAATTTTTTTTCATAGTTTTTTATACTAAAGAACACTCATCTTTTATAACAGGATAAATGGCAGTATCCCAGATTGATTGGAGACAGAGACTCCAGGCAAAGAAACGTTCCATGCCCATACCGAACCCGGATGTTGTCGTGTATCCAGGTTCATTACGTAAGGCAATGTACCAATCATACTGATGGTGATCGTGTACTTCCTGGCGCTTCATAGAAATCCTCATCTCTCCCTCAGAATCCTGTCTCTGTCCACTGCCGATTATCTCTCCACCAAAACTGCCATTCATTGTCGGAAAAATCAGATCAGCATTGAGCGTCTGATCAGGGTTTGACGGATCCGGTTTTTGATAAAACGGAACTGTATCACGATCATAGTGTGTCAGCCAGACTGGTACTGTATTGTTACCAATCAGTTCACACAGTGCAGCTTCACCCTTTGATGTAACGACACGACCATACGGACGATATTCTATTGCATCTTTTAAGTCATGTTTTTTGAATAATGCTTCTGCCTCATCCAATTTCACTACAGGGAATTCACTAGAAGCGATTTTTTCAAATGCATCAAAATTATGCTTTTCAAACGTAAATTCACCCTTTTTATATGCAGAGACAATATCTTTCAGTAAGTGTTTGATCAAATTTTCTGCAACCTTCATGTTCTGCTTATAATCCCCACGGATCTCTGCTTCACAATGATAAAATTGGTTTAAGTGTCTATAATCTGCATCTTCTCCTCTGAATGAAGGCAGATAACAGTAGACAATATCAAATGCTTTCTGTACCAATGGTTCCATCCCAAACTGAGAAGAATCGACTAAAAATACATCTTCCTTACCTAACTTAAACGGCACCGGTATCGAGTCAGACCCTTTTCCCATCGGGGATGACACGCCTTTTGCAACCATAAATAAGTCAATAATCGGAGCATTTAATGACTGAAAATACGAATTACAGGACATTTCCACTACATTCCTAAATTTAATCAGGTTTACATAATACGGATCGTTAACGAGATTAGATATGTGAGCATCTCTCACATAATGTTTTGATTTCATATTTGTTTTGTAAGAGAGATCACAGATACTTCCGCTCTCCCCTACCCTCCAAAAAAGATAAATTAGTACGAATTATCTACCTCTTGTCAAAATTGTCAATAGGCAAATATTGTATAGATGTTTACAACATAAAATTTCCGCAGTATGATGGGGGCGCTGATATGAAAGAAATTTCACATGTTATTCCCTCTGATACCCAGGTACGATACAATGAATATATGAATATACTCGTACAAAAGATAGAAGATTCAAGAATACTACGACAGATGGTCCCGCTGTTTTTGACTATTGTTGTATTGTTGGTGCTCATATTCGCACTGCATTCAGCATTGTTATTCTTTAACCTTTTTCCCGTTCGCGAAGTTATAGATATGAACATTCACTGGGTTGATGTGGCAATCGGTATCACGATTTACCTAAAAACCTCAATCGACTTTGCTATTTTTATGGGACGGCTCATGACCACAAACACGGGCTGGAAAAACAGAGTCGCCATAGAAATAGGGACAGCAGCAGGCAATGCAATCGGCACTATTGCTATTATCGGTCTCTGGGTATTATTTAAAGATGTTCATCTCCTGCTAGCGCTTATGGTAGCGCTTGCTGCATTAGTATTATTCGAGCTGGCTCACGGATCTCTGGAGCATTTTGAGACATGGGACTCTGCTAAAACACCGGGGAAAAAACTCATGTATACCGTTCTTGCAGGGTTTCTTGGAACCATAAACAAACTGACAGATCCAATCCTTTCGCGAATCATGCCAAATTTAGGAGAAAAGCTCAAAGGACAAAGCAAACTGTCCTGGAAACAACTACTCGTATTTTCAGCAACAGTCCCATTTATTTTAGGACTTGATGATTTTGCTGGTTATGTACCCCTATTTAGCGTGATTAATGTTTACGGCTTTGCAATCGGTGTTATATCCGCTCATACAATTCTGAATATTTCGCTCTTTTTATCACCCTCCAGAACGATCCGATTAGTGAAGAATGAGTATATTTCGTTTGCAGGAACAATTGCATTTATCGGACTGGCGTTTTACGGATTCTGGGAAAGCGGCAGGATTATAATGGAAATGTTCCACTGATCCCATTGTGCTATCTGTATTATTTCAATTTCTCCCGTTGTTCCATGCGTTCGTGATCTTCCACCATCCTGTTTATAAGGCTCCGAAGCCCGGTAATTCCCTGTGTATCCCAATATCCCTTAGGGGCATGGGTGATAGCTTCAGGGATCGTTTTATGCTTTGAAAATACCGAAATAAGATTATAAATTGCTTCCGGTAGATTTTCATATGATTCACCCCTAAAGACAGTATTTACCATATGTTCTGAAATATCTCCCTGTTTTGGTAAAAGTGACGACTGAACAATCAATTTACTGATCATTTGAATAAGAGTCGTGCAACCTGTAAGACTCATATCGTTATCTACAGCGATACGCTCTAATTTCACTTTATATACATGGAAATCCAACACCATACCCGCAATTGTCTGAGAAATTTTCCCCTGCAGGACAGAAGATTTTAATACTTTTCCCATACGTTCCATACGTTCCTGCTGTAATAATCTGGATTTTTCTACTCCTCCACGCAATTTTTTCTCAAGTACTGCAACATCCGTAACCTCATATTGTGTCGCCCCATGTTTTGCGTTGAATTCATCTACACCAGCTTGTTTTGTTGAGCCGCATAACCGTGATGCACTGGTTAATCGAAGCAGTTCACGTTCCAAATTTGATAATCCTAAAGAACCCTTTGATTTGAGCAAACGGGCAACTTCAACCTGAGACTGATATTCTGAGAGTACAGAAAAAAATCGAGTCCCTTTGCGCCTGAATCCCTTTCCCATCCCCCGTAAGTTCGACCATACTCGATCTCCTACTTCTCCCTGTTTTGCGTAATATTCGGCTGTTGCACGACCAGCTTCCAGTGCATCGGTAAGAGACAGTCGCTCTGCAGCCACCCTCTCCGGAATTGTGCTTTTGAATCGGAATGCACCCTGTCGTTCCTGATTTGGCTGTTTTGCATATGCTCCCAGACGATAATACTGATCAAAAATTGTTCTTGCTTTTTCACCATACAACTGGTTGATCCGTACAGATAGATTCGGAATACTTTTTACAAACTGTACATCGTTATAATACGCAACATTAGAAGCAGCCCGCTCGAACATTTTTCTATTTCTCGGGCTTGATGCATCTGCTGCACGGATATCGTATTTAGCTGCCAGGTGAGTCCAAAATTCTTTCCCACCATCTATCATTTTTTGCCCGTAGACCATCCATAGTGAAGCCAATACGACGTTTCGTTCATCATTTACGGCCGTCCTGCTTTTTTTAACAGTACGCGCTATATCGCCATCGGCAAAACATTTATGTTGAGGATTAAACCCATAGGATAATGCGACAGCAGCTGACATTTCTGTTGATGACAACTCTTCTATCCTCTGCGACAATCGTTCGAAGCGAACCGATTTTTCAGCATGTGGAGATAGTTCCATAGAAACCGCTTCAAGAAATCGTTGCTCCGCTTCAAATTGAATTCGGTATTCATCGTGCATTTTATATTCAGGATGAGGTAATTCATGAATTGACATTGCTAAATTATACTACAGGACATATTATTTCACAAATTTAGGCTTGAAAGATACCCTATAATAGTATATACTTGCTATGCATGGAACAATTTACACATACAGCCATTCAGGAACATCTGACTCAATCTCCGGAATCAAATCAGTTTATCAGTGCCATAGATGCAGAAATTATGGCTATCCGTGAAACATTACCAAAGGAAATTACGACTCCTGAAGGGATATTCGCCGCCACATACCTGGAAGCGAGTGCCAGGATCATTCGCCCCCTGTTTGCGGATCCGAATTTAAAAGATAGCCCACTTATGGCACAAATCGGAGGCCCGGATCATAACCCCCACCGCGGAATAGATCTGATCGGGGGGATTATTGTAGATCGTGTTGTGGCGCACCTGCCTGAGCTCTCGTATAGTAAAATCCGCGTTGAAGAAATCGGAAAATGGGTGCATGTTCACAGACCCGAAAATAAAAAAAACAAGCCTCAACGATACATAATTATCGACCCGTGTGACATGACATCACTGGTCGCAGAGGGAAAGCCTGTCCAGACAACAGGGATCACAATTTACGATGCCAAAGGAACGCTTCTTTCCGGCGGAATTGTCAGCCTTACCAAAAATTCTCAGGTATTTGTTGAGAGACAACATAAAACGTATACGGTTATAGAAACCCATGAACATGCAGATACAACTGAGCCGAAGATCGCATTTCTTCACAGAAGGCTGGAAGAACAAAAAATAGCTCCAAAATTTATCAGAGACATGCCTAAAAACGATCTATTCCCATGCGTGAGCGGTGCTGCGATCCTGGGATTTGAGGATGGATCAGTGAACCTTGCTCTTGATCCCGACATTGGCCAGCCATGGTATGAATTGGTTATTTGGGGGAAAATTGCACAGATACTAGGGGCTAGCGTCACATTTCCCGATGGGAAACCAATAGATTTTGCTGCACTCGTGAAATGGGGTGCTACATACGATAACGAAAACAAACCACTTCGGATACCTGTCCTGATGGCTCAAACAGATGCTATAAAAGATGCTTATCTGCCGTATTTCCGCAACAATAATGAAGTTCCCAGATACCATAGTGCAGCACGAATACTGGATGTATTTCAGAGTATTGCAGGATTAGGGCCCGTACCAACTGCATTTATAGCGCGCCTCACTGGAGCAAGCATAGAACATGTAAAAACCATGAGACAAATGAACTCAACATTTTGCAGAGAGGTAGATAAAAACTTTACCATGATTCTTCCACGCGCGAACTTTGTAGTGGGCGGCACGGGATTATCGGTATATCCAAAGAATGAACAAGGAGCATCGAAACCGAACCGCGGACAACCGAAACGAGCAGGCAAAGATCATGGCACAGCTGCACAGATAAAACACTCCGGCGAAAGCCACTAATTCTGCATTTCGTGTAATAAGAATAGCCTATTTGGTATAATCCCTACAGTCTTTGGCACTTTGACATGTTGTAATGTATATCACGTCCTTTCTATGGTGTTCCGAGTTGCGCAGACAAATATTTGTCTGTTTAACTCGGAGCATCTTACAGAAAGGAGGTAGCTCATGAATCGACCGTTATTTTGGATAGTCGTAATTGGAACTGCAGGCATTGCACTTCTTTTCATCAAAAATGTGCCTGCAAAAGATCCTCGAGCAGAGGGTCGGCAAATCGTTGAAAAACTTGCGAGGTAATGTGGATAAAGTAAAATTTGCAATAGAAGTACTCGCAGTCATCTTTGCGCCTATCAAGGTACTTGTGGCGCTGCGGGAACTTCTCAAAGGAGGTACGAATGTCTGACCTCCCGTCGTGGGCGCAAACCCTCCTTGTGCTAGCAGAAGGAAGTTTGTGCTTTTTCATTCCAATTGGCGGTTTTTGGTTGATTGGACGCAGAATGAGTAGAAAGAAGAGGAAATCATGACGAATGACAAGAATGATAGGAATATCCAACAGATCTTTGCCGCACTGCTCGCAGGCTTTTCTGTTGGCGCAAGCATCGCGCAAACCACGTCGCTCGGCACTACACCCGGCATTGTTATTGGTATCCTGATGTTCGGCGGATATCTGTTCGTTGCATGGGGTGGCCCGGGGGTGATGGACAAACCATTCCATTCCATTAGCGCAGCGGTTATGTCGCTTGGCGTACTCTACGTCACTGCTGTTTGGATGCGAATTCCGTTGCCACTGGCGATTGCGGTGTCTTGGGTTGCATGGAACGGGTTCCTTCGCGGACTCCACTCCAAGTGGCCCGATAAAGGCGCTCCAGAACACCCAGGCGAACACGTCGTTTCAGAACGGCATCCAAAATGACGTGTGCGTTACAACAACAATTTAAAAGAAAGGGGGTTTTACTTAGTCCCGACGTTACATCGGGGCTGATCCAATCCCCCTTTACGCTAAAGACTCATAATTTCCCCACTCTCAACGAATGCGTTGGTATGTGGGGATTTTTTTGTGGCAATAGCCAAATTTGAGAGCCGTATTGCCACATATGTCGCGCTAGCGACGAGTCTTTGATGTACTGCGTAATCTGATATTGCGGGAAACTAAGCCTCTATGATACACTCTCCAAACGTCCGTTTAGCACATTACAATCATACAAAGATACAGATATAAGAAGCGCGAAAGACGCTGTTTATATCTGTATCTTATTTTTTTGGGGGAGAAAGAAAAAAGAATATACATTTGTTTTTTCTTGGGCGTGTAGTTCAGCTGGCAGAACTGTGCACTTTAGATGCACTAGTCGGTGGTTCGATTCCATCCACGCCCACTCCCACACTCTTTCCTTTACCGGTATGTCATGACTGACTCCATCCAGTCCTGACTCACTTGAAAGAGTGTGGGTTTTCTCGGGGATGAAGCTCAAGTGGCTGAGCACTGCATTTCAAATGCAGGAGTTGTGGGTTCAAGTCCCATCATCCCCGCCTCACCCCTTCAGGTCGGCATCCTACACTCGAGCTGTTAACACAGAGCAGCGAGAGGTTGACCTGGAGTGGGTGTTTTACAGATCTCTGTAAAAGAAAGAAGTTGGCGAAGAGTTCAAAAATCCGTTCTGCTTTTTTGCAGAATTTATTTTTCACCACTCTTTTTCACTATGGTACAACGCTCTTTCTGAAGCAATTAATCTATTGATCCCGATTGTATCGGGATTGATTGTTTCAATCAAAGCGTTTGTATCATAGAAAGATACAAACAAACATAAATCCTTATATCTCAGACAAACGCGTCTGACTGATCT
>CAYSEV010000013.1:0-28807 GCA_964430295.1 uncultured Gammaproteobacteria bacterium | reverse complement strand
CTCTGAACCAACTCCTTAAAAGGGAGCTGCTCTACCGTTGAGCTACAGGACCTATATTCTATCCTTTAAGTATTTTCTTCCAAATCCAGTCTTTAACGCTTTTTCCCGCCGAATGGCTTTATCTTTTGATAAGCATGCTTCGTAATATATAAGCATCATGGGTAATCGATTTTTTGTCGATTCAACTTGCCCATCATTATGTTTACGAACTCTATTCCTCAAGTCATCACTCCACCCAACGTATAGCTTATCATCTTTTAGACTTCGTAAAACATATGTGTAATAAAAATTACTCATATTTTTACTACTCTACCTGCCCGCAGTGCCACGCGTAGGATACGCACAGCGTTGCAGGCGGGCCGTTGAGCTACAGGACCTTTGTCAATTTTATAACCGACAAACAGCGCACAAATCGTGCCTGATACAGGTATTATACCAAAAAATAGCAATATATTCCTATACCCTACCCATTTCATGCTAGTATAAGAATATGCCCAAACGAATAACGGATCAAATCCACGATTTTTCGCATCTGAAAAGCAGACCTCAAATACAGGATAGATTGTTCACAAATAACACAATCGAACGGGTTACAAAAGAAACACGTGCGCAACTCGTAGACACAGAACTTAAGCGGCTATTCACCAACTGCTTTCCAAATACTCTCGATACCACGGTATATTTTTCAGATACGCTTGGCGCCCCAGACACATTTATTGTAACCGGTGATATTCCTGCTATGTGGATACGTGATTCTACTAACCAATTCTGGCCATATCTGCGATATGTAAATTCGGATTCGGAATTACTGGAGATTGCCATTGGGCTTCTCAACAGACAATCACAATGCATAGTAACCGACCCATATGCAAATGCCTTTGAAATTAATTTTGAAGTCTGGGAGCGGAAATTCGAGCTAGACTCTCTTGCATCATTTTTACGACTATCTGTCGGCCTGTATGAACAAACAAAGACACTGAGCCCTTTTGGCACAAAATGGCGCGAAGCAGTAGCAACAATTCTGAAGTTATTTATTCTGGAGCAAAATACATTATCCAAAGATACGACAAAGCTTCTCTATCACTTTACTACCAAGTCAGGGCATCTACATCCCGCCATCCGCCTTCATGGATACGGTTACCCCGGTAAACACTGTGGACTCATCAGAAGCGTATTCAGACCATCTGATGACGAATCTGTGTTTCCCTATCACATAGCAGCGAATGCAATGACTGCAGTTTTCTTGGAAAAGCTTTCACCAATCCTTGATGCGCTTGGAGAATTTGAATTGCAAAAAATGGCGATACGAATTGCCCATCAGATTCGTGAAGGAATCGTAACATGGGGAATTATTAATCACCCGTCTTTTGGACGTATATACTCCTATGAAGTAGATGGATTTGGATCATCTATTGTTATGGATGACCCAAATGTTCCAAGTCTGTTAAGCCTTCCCTATCTTGGCTTTGTGAAGGCAGATGATCCCATATATATAAATACCCGCCGGTTTGTGCTGAGTGACTGGAACTCGTTTTATGCAAAAGGAAGAGTTGCCTGTGGAATCACATCTGCCCATGTCGGTGTCTGTGATAAATTCTGGCCAATTGCCACAATCATACAGGCCATGACATCGAACGATGAAAAAGAAATACGAGCTTGTCTGGAAGTTCTAAAATCCACACATGCTGGAACCTATTTTATGCATGAAAGTGTGCATGTGGACAATCCTGAACAATACACGCGTCACTGGTTTGCATGGGCAAATGCATTATTCGGAGAACTTATTCTTCACGTACTGGATACAAATCCAGAATTACTTGACAGATAAACTCATCGTTTAAATAAACTGTTTACGAGTGTATTAAAAATATGATTTATGCCATTGTACACGTATGGCCATACCGTCTCTAACCAATGCTTGAACTTGCCCTGCGGAGTCATCTGTTCGTAATACGGATCTATTGTCATATATGTAGTGTACTCATTTACTATACAATTTGTAAGTACTTGAAAGTATATACTATATTTTGTAAAGTATAATACATATGAAACAATTACCTATCGTCCTTATCGTATTGGCAATTCTTGGAGTTGGGGGATATATGGTTATGAATAAACCTGAAACCAAAGCACCAGCTGAAACAACTACCCCAACTACTCAAGAGACACAAAAAGCTGCAGAAGATAAAACAACAAAACAAATAACACTAGACGAAATATCCAAGCATGCAACAAAAGAAGATTGCTGGTTTGCTATAGATGGCAATGTCTACGATGTCACACAATTTATCGCATCAGGAAAACACAAAGGTGGAGATGCAATTATTTCCGGTTGCGGAAAAGACACATCAGAAACATTTAACATGAGGCCAAAAGATGGCAAGCCACATTCAGATATGGCAAGAAGTTTTCTACCAAACTTCCAAATCGGTGTGTTAGCGAAATAATTTAATAGTGCGGGCAGCCATGCTATTATGCCCTATCAATAGAAATATCGTCTGAAGATACCGGATCTTCGCTGGGTTCAAGGTGCGTTGTGATGGTCATTTTATCAAAGTGATTCCTGAGCGTTTGCTCCATTTTTTCAAGCAAATCATGTCCCCGCTTCACACTCCAGCTGCCAGGCACAAGCACATGCAGTGTCACAAAACGACGAGCCCCAGCCTGACGTGTACGAAGACCATGATACGAAACGCCTTTCGTACAAAATGTTTTAAGTACAGACTCAATTTCTGCAATATCAGTATTTGAGATGGATGTATCCATAAAACCCAAAGCGGATTCTTTTATAATGGAGACAGCAGAAAAAACAATATTTATAGATACAATAAGAGCGATAATCGGATCCAATATTTGAATACCGGTCAGCATAACAACGCCGATACCACAAACGACAGCAACAGATGTCCACACGTCAGTCATAAGATGATGTGCATCACTTGTCAGAGTAATAGAGCGAAATCGTTTTCCTGCCCGAAATAACACAAGTGCGACAACAAAATTTAGAAGTGATGCCAATACCGAAACACCAATACCGACGATAGATAAATCCAAAGGAACCGGATGCAGTATTCTTGAAATCGCAGTATACGCTATGCTGCCTGATGCGACAAAAATAAACAACCCTTCCGCAATGCTGGCAAAATACTCGGCTTTTCCATGCCCATACGCATGTTGATTGTCGGGTGGCCGTGCAGCAATAGAGAGAGCAACAAGCGCAACTATTGCAGCAAGTAAATTAACCAGTGATTCAATGGCATCTGAAAGTAGTCCGACCGATCCGGTGAGATAATATGCGATGGCTTTTAAGGCTACAGTTATAACAGCTGTACTTATAGATAACCATGCATACGATTCCGGTTTTGAAAATCGAAACATATCTTCTTATCCTGTCACATTTTCTATATGATTGAAATATACGACTTGTTCTGTTTCATCAAGTTCAATTCCAATCACATCAATCCTATACGATTCACGTAATCCCGTATGGGTGCTGACAAAAAATTCCGCTGTTTGTATGACTTCCCGAAGTTTTCTTCGCGTCACCGCTTCCTCAGGCAAACCGAATGACCTTCCTATCCTGGTTTTTACTTCTACAAATACAAGCGTGGATCCGTGAAGACAAATAATATCTATTTCTCCATAGCGGGCTTTAAAATTGCGTTCTACAATACGATATCCCTGACGTTTGAGGTATGCTGAAGCGATTGCTTCGCCGGAATTACCCAGTAACTTCTTGTGGAGAGCTTGGGACGTATTCATCTATCTTGGTAGCCGCTTTTCCGATGCGGTCTCTCAAATAATAGAGTTTAGCTCGTCGTACCTGTCCTGCTTTTTTGACCTCGATATTTTTAATCCATGGGGAAACAAGCGGGAATATACGCTCGATCCCTACATGTCCTGCAGCCATGCGGCGTACGGTGAACATCATATTTGCTGAAACGCCTTTAATTGCGATAACGATTCCTTCAAATACCTGTGTTCTTTCACGGGTTTCTTCTTTTACTTCTTTTTTTGTTTTACCTGAAACTTTTTCTTTTTCGATAAGCTTATAATGGACACGCACAGTGTCTCCAACGTGAAACATCACGCTTTTTTTTGATTCGCCTTCGCCTACTGTCCATGTTGCTGAGTTCGCCATAGAAAGGTATTATATCACGTCTATATACTCTTAAACAAGCCCGATTAGGCTCGACATATATTCTAAAAAGATTGGGTGTGGCACAATCGGGGTGGATCTGTATTCAGGATGATATTGTGTACCAACAAAGAACGGGTGAACACTCTTCGGCAGCTCCACTATTTCAACCAGATTCTCTACTATCGAACGACCTGCTAAGATTAGTCCTGCATTTTCCAGCTGCGCCCCATATGCATCATTAAATTCATATCGATGGCGATGTCGTTCACCGATTATACGTTTATCCGCATCATCATATGCTCCATATGTAGTATATGCCTGATCCGCAATTGAACCTTTCTTTACCTGGCATTCCCAACGGCCTAATCGCATCGTTCCTCCATACGCTCTGCGCTTTAAAATTTCTTCCTGTCCTTCAATCATATGAATAACTGGGTGTGGCGTACCGGAATCACATTCCAGTGTATGTGCACCAGATAATCCTAGGACATTGCGAGCATATTCAACCACCGCTAACTGCATACCGTAGCAAAGGCCCAGATACGGAACTTTGTTTTCGCGGGCAAACTGAATCGCCTTAATTTTCCCCTCCACGCCACGGGGACCCCAACCTATTGGAACAATAATGCCGTCGACACCGGTAATATCTTTTAGATCTCCTTTTTCCAGCTTTTCGGCATTTACCCATCTCACATCTGTTTCTATACCCTTTGCCCATGCTGCATGATCAATGGCATCCATGAGTGCGGCATAACTATCACGAAGCTGATATTCTCCTGTGGCAAAATATTTGCCGACGATTGCAATAGTTTTTTTCTGCTGCTTTTTGACCAATATGGTTTCCACCATGGATTCCCATTTGGAGATATCCAGCTTATTAAACGGCAAGCCCAACATGGTTAAAATTTTCTCATCAAATTTTTGAGCAGCCAGGTGACTCGGAATACCATATGGACTCTTCAGATCTACGCTGTCTATCACGTTTTCTTCATCAACACCGCAAAATAGTGCAAAACGGTCCCGACGTCTCTCATCCATGGGTTTTTCCGCACGTGCCACGATGAAGTCAGGCTGAATCCCCATAGAATTAAGCATCTTAACGGATAATTGGGTTGGTTTTGTTTTAGGTTCACCTAAATGGCTAGGAGTCGGAAGATAACTTACGTGTATATGGACAACAGTATTTTTCTTATCTCGTGACAAAATGCGCGATGCTTCATAGTACAACGCGTTCTGGTACTCACCTGCGGTACCGCCAAGTTCTATAACCACGATATCTGCTTTTTCTTTTTCACCGGCAGCTTTTATACGATCCAGAATTTCATCCGTCACATGTGGGATTGTTTCAACATCTTCGCCGTTGTAACCAAAATTTCGTTCGCGGTGAATAACAGCCTGATACACCTGTCCCATTGTGATGAAATTATGGCGGTACATGTTTTTTCCGAGGAATTTCTCATATGTCCCCATATCCATATCCGCTTCAGTTCCGTCATCCATCAGGAACGCATCACCATGTTCAATAGGATTGATAAGACCTGCATCTATGTTTAGATAGTTCTCACATTTTACGGGGGTGATGTTATAGCCTCTGTTTTGAAGAAGAAGTGCAACTGACGCCGTTGTGATGCCCTTACCGAGTCCGGATATGACACCACCTGATACAAAAATGTATTTAGTGGGCATGGTCTAAGATACCAAATTATACTAATACCTGTCAAAGGGAAAATCCCTCTGTCCCAAAGTACCGGTCACCAAAGTCTCCAAGCCCCGGAACAATATACGAGGTACTATTGAGCTTCTCATCTAAAGCAGCTGTTATGATTTGAACTCCCGGATGTTTTTCGGCAACCCGTTTCACTCCCTCAGGAGCAGATACAATGCTGACAGCAACGAGTCTCGTAGCTCCACGTTCTTTTACTGCACTGAGCGTGTCATCCATAGACCCTCCTGTTGCGAGCATTGGGTCGACAACAAACACAATATTTGATGAAAGGATTTTTGGGATTTTTTTATAGTATTCACGAGCTATTGCTGTTTTTTCATCACGCTCAAGCCCGATAAATCCGACAGACGCATTGGGAAGCATCTCCCGCGTGGCAAATAACATAGCAAGACCTGCACGAAGCACGGGCACAATAATAACTTCATCTTTCAATGATTTACCGATAAAAGGAGACAATGGAGTTTCAATCTGATGTTCTTCCAGAGTCATGTGTTTTGTCGCTTCAAGAATCAGAATTTTTGACACAATATCTGCATGTCTGCGGAACTCATCTGTACGAACCGTCTTATCGCGTAATCTTGTTAACGAATGCTCAATGAGTGGATGTGAAACGATTGTGAGATTATTCATAGTATTATTATATGTCATTCCCGCGAAAGCGGGAATCATTTTTATAAAGATCCTCGATCAGGTCGAGGATGACAAACGTTTTGATTCAATATATTTTTTACCATGCCCAACTGTTGTATTGATAGGCACTCCAGAAGCACACAAAGGACAGACTGCTTCATCAAACGCCTCGGCACGAAGTACACCTAATGCGCTAAACGGTGCACCCATCATCGATTCATTTACTACATCTGGACTTCGGTTTACCATAACAGACACAGCCGATACTCTTCCTCCGGCTAATCTTACACTATTTACCACCTTTAACACGGATCCACCGGTATTGGTGAGATCTTCTATTACTAAAATATTCTTATTTTTTATAAACCTGTCATATCCTCGTGTGAACACCTGATTTTTTTCACTGTCTTTTTCCGTATAGACACCAAATATTTCTTTTCCTTTCAGTTTAGAGAGGTGAAAGGCTGTCCACTGTGACAGAATGATTCCTCCGAGAGCAGGCGCTACAACAGTATCAATGTCCAGATCTTTATTTTTTTTCGCAAACAATTCACCCACTTCACTGGATAGCGCGGTATGCGGATACAAGGCATCTTTATTTATATAGACACTGCCGTGTTTACCAGACGTATAAACAATATGACTATCCGTAATTATTGCACCTACTTCTTTTAACATTTCAACAATATCCTGCATATATCTCCTTTCGATACCTATCTATACATATTTATCTGATCTCTAAGTTTTATTGTTTCATCTCTGGCCTTCATGGCATAATCCATACCATTTCCGGCAAAAATAATACTGCGCGAAGCATTTATTATTGCGTTACTTCCGTGTTTATCAATTCCCGCTTTTACCGTTTGTTCAACATCACCGCCCTGTGCACCCACACCTGGTATAAGAATCGGCATAGAACCTACCATAGATCGTACGGTTGCCAGTTCTTCCGGCACCGTTGCACCGACAACCAATGCGCAATTTCCATTTTCATTCCAATCTTTTACCACATGTTCGGCGACTGTTTTATAAAGTGAATCCTGAAACTCACCAGCTCCCGGATTTGATGTGCGGCAAAGGACAATAATACCCTTATCTTTTCGATCCAAAAACGGTTGCACCGCTTCTTTGCCTAAATATGGATGAATAGTGATGGCATCTGCCCCTAGGTAATCAAACACAAATGTTGCATATCCCTCATTCGTATTGCCTATATCACCCCGTTTTGCATCTATAATGATCGGAATTTCTGGATAATGAGCCTTCAGAAAATCACAGGTATTTTTGAGATCTTCTATACCTTCTACTCCCCGTGCTTCATAGAATGCTGTATTTGGTTTATAGGCGCATACCAGATCCTGCGTTGCATAGATAATGGCTTTATTAAACGTGGCCTGAGGTTTTGGACCGGTTCTCACCCGTTCCGGTAACTTTGGCATATCACTATCTAACCCTACACATACAAGAGAATTATTTTTTTGAATGACTGTCTGTAATTTTTCCTGAAAAGTCATAGATTAGTGTGCCGCTCCAACAATATCTGTAAGATTTTTGATACCATTCTTTTCCATATACTGTGAAAGTCCGGATTTAATTTCTTCAAATACACCGATTCCCTTAAAGTATGTTGCAGTCCCAACACCGACAAGCGTGGCTCCTGCCATCATTGCTTCCAGAGTATCCTGTGTCGACGAAATGCCTCCCATACCGATAATTGGAATCTTTACTGCTTCATATATATCGTAAATACAGCGTATTGTGACAGTTTTAATACCAGGTCCGGACACACCACCTCGTTTTGCGCCTAATACAGGTTTTTTACGAACGATATCTATGACCATACCAGGTCCTACAGTATTTATTGCCACAATGCCATCTGCTCCGGCATCTTCACATGCTTTTGCAACTTCTCCTATATTTGGAACGTTAGGAGAAAGTTTTGCAAGAACCGGAACCTTTCCCATGATTTTTTTCACTGCTTTGACGGCAGCGGCAGATGAATCCGCACCCATCCCCATCGGTTTACCCATATCATCCTCAACATTTGGACAACTCAGATTCAGTTCAAAAAGAGCATTTCCTATATGGGGTAAAAATGCTGTAGCGAACCGTTCAAAATCCACTACCTTTGTTGCAAATACACTCACAAGCACAGGTACAGGTGAAGTTTTTATAAAATCAGAGACTAGCGGGACACCTTTTTCTATCCCTGGGCCACGCAGTCCAACTGAGTTTAAAAATACATTGTCTGTTTTGAGCACTCGCGGAAGTGGATTTCCTTCGCGTGGTTCTATAGTCAATGATTTCGTAGTAATTGATCCGACACCAGAAGCCGCAAACCGATCATGGTCACGGGGAATTTCCTGTGCAATACCCGAAGGAAGCACCAACGGATTTGGAAACTGTACGCCGCAATAGTTAATAGTTAAATCTGACATATGCCTCCTCCCATCCTGCTGATACTATAGTACCGTATACCCTTCTACAATCTGTTTACCATACAATACTACATTCATAACCTTTCCGTATAGCTCCCACCCATCAAAAGGACTCCATGCACATTTTGTCTGATATCCTTCTTTACCTACCACATATGGACGGGATGGATCGCATTCAATAAATGTATCTGATTGTGTGGGAATTGAAAATATTCTTTTTGGTGCATCATAGAGTAGACTGATAACATCATCTATTCGTAACTTTCCCTGTTGTACGCCTAACAACATAAGACCGAGTGTTGTTTCAAGTCCAGGCATACCAAAATATTGTGTACCGCTTTCTTTTTCTTCACGTGTGTGAGGAGCATGGTCACTTTCAACCAGGTCTATAGAGCCATCCCTAAGCGCCGCCCATAACTCATGTTGTGTATCTTCATCAACTAATGGCGGTTTTACCAAGCCATATCCGTTTAATTTTTGTCCTTCTGTTGCTGATAAAAATAAGTGGTGTGGGGTAACTCCTGTGGTGATCTGAAGTTTTTTTTGTTTTGCCTCACGAATTTTCTCTAAATCTTCACAGTTTGCAATATGGCAGATATGAATACGGCGATTATACGTTTTTGACAGATCAATACCAAGATCTACCATATGTCCTTCTGCGTGCATGAGTATAGGTTTTTCGCTATGCCATGCTGCAAAAATAGCATCCAGTTTTTTTTCATCGGAAAGAAGCAAGTCACCTGTTGTATGACCGCAGTACAATTTAAGACCATATACATATGGCCGTGACATCACCTCTGGAAAGGTATCCAAATTATCTCCGGTTGATCCAAAATGGAATCCAATGTCACAAACTGATTTTTTCTTTGAAAGAGTGTATTTTTCATCCAAACGATCAACCGAAATTGTCGGATGAGATGGGTTATTGGGCATATCACAAATATAGGTAAAACCACCCGCAATAGCCGCTCGACCTGCAGTTGCAAAATCTTCTTTGTGCGTTGCCCCAGGATCACGCAAATGTGTATGAATATCTATCAGACCAGGAAATCTTTGTAAGGTCATATTTTCGAATATTTCATCCCCGACCCGATCGGGGATGCATATATGTAATGTTATTCACTAGATTCCCGCCTTCGCGGGAATGACAATCACTTGCCTAAAACAAGTGCTAAAAGTGCCATTCGAACGAACATGCCGTTTTGAATTTGCTCGCGTAAATATATTGCGCGAGAATCACCATCAACCTCCGGCAATATTTCCCCCACTCGTGGGAACGGATGCATCAGAACACATGTTTGTTTGACGTGCGTCATTGTTTCCTTTGAAATAATATACCTATGCTTCAGGCGTTCGTAGTCATCAAGATTACGGAAACGTTCTTTTTGGACACGCGTAACATATAAGACATCTGTCTGTCCAACAATTTCATCCAATGACTCAGATAACATAACATCAACGCCTGCACTCTTGAGTACTCCTATATATTCATCGGGAATCTGAAGTTCGGCAGGAGCAATGAAGTGGATCGTTTTTGGTTTATATAAAGCTAACAGGCGAATAAGTGAATGTACTGTTCTGCCATTTACCAAATCTCCTATAAGAGAAATCGTAGCCCCATCTATGGATGGTAAATGATTTGAAAGTGTATACATATCCAGTAACGCTTGTGTCGGATGTTCTCCATTCCCGTCTCCCGCATTAATAACAGGAATGTCCAACATATCTGCTGCAACAGCGGCTCCCCCAACATGTGGATATCGGATGACTAACACATCGCTGTAACTGGCGAATGTTCGAACTGTATCTTCCAGTGTTTCTCCTTTTGATACAGATGAATAGGTAACTCCCTGCAAAGGGATAAATCCACCACCTAGTCGCTGCATAGCTGCAACAAATGAGCCAAAAGTGCGACTAGATGGTTCATAGAAAAGTGCTGTCATAATCTTGCCTTTGAGAAGATCAGAACTACCCTTTTGTAGAACCATATCTCGCATTTCTGTTGCCCGTTTAAGGATCGTATCTACCTGTTCTTTTGTAAATTGTGTAGCGGATAATATATCTAATTTTTTATGTGTATCCATACTCCTCCTTACGTATACGAACTCCACGGTTGAATTGATAATGTTTCAAAGCTATACCGTTTGATGGATTCAATAAACAAACATGCTGTTTCTCCATTCGTAAATATAGGAATGGATAGATCTATAGAGAGCCTTCTCATGGTATACCCGTCGCTCATACCATGTTCCACTTGCTTTGTAGCCGCATCTGTAAACCGTTCAGGAAGTACTACAGAAAAGCTGATCTTATGATCTTTCAATAAATCCATGTAATTAGGATGTTCTCCCGCGTATAATTTGCCTACACGCTCCGATGCCACACCTTGTTGAGCAAGAAAGTCATGCGTTCCGGCTGTAGCATATATAGTAAAACCAAGTTCAGATAGTGTTTTTGCCGATGGAAGGAACTCACTTTTACCGTGTTCTCCTCCCAAACTTAAAAAGACTGTTTTTTTCACCGGATATTGCACCCCAGTGGAGCAAATAGCCTTAAGGTAAGCTTCAAATCGATCTTGTCCAAATGATGCTACTTCTCCGGTTGAGCTCATTTCAACTCGCAGAATTGGATCCGCTCCTCGAAGTTTGCGGAATGAAAATTGCGGAGCTTTCACAGTCACATGATGTAATTCAGGCATAGTGATAGCTGGTACATCAAGATCAAGAGCTACTTGAGTAGCCAGTCTGATAAAGTTTACATTGGTCGCTTTACTTACGAATGGAACACTACGAGAGGCTCGAAGGTTACATTCAATGACATATAATGTATCCCTGGAAAGTAAAAATTGAATATTAAACGGACCATTTACTTTGAGTGATTTTACAATTTTTTGGGACGCTTCTGTGATCTTTGCCTTCATCTCATCAGATACAGAAAATGATGGCAATACCAACGTGGCATCACCAGAATGAACACCACCATGTTCAACGTGTTCAGAAAGAGCAGATACGAGTATTGATCCGTGTTGTGCAACTCCATCAAAATCACATTCAGTTGCTCCCAACATAAATTTGGTCATTACCATAGAATACTCGGATGTTTGAGAGCTATAACGATCCAGGTAATCACGAAGTTGATCTTCAGTTTCCACCACAAGCATTGCTTTTCCAGACAATACGAATGATGGGCGGATAAGAACAGGGAATCCCAATTCTGCTGCCAGCGCAATCGATTCATCTACACCATGTACTTCACGCCATGCAGGCTGAGAAACAGATAACGTATCAAGCAGTTTACTAAACTCTTGTCTATCTTCTGCTTTCAATATGGACGTTGCCTGCGTCCCTAGAATAGCTCGTTTCGATGCTGCAAGTTTTGGAGCCAAATTGTTTGGAATTTGCCCTCCTACAGATACAATCACCGGTGACTGTTCACGGTCTAAAATATCGCTCACGCGTTCAAAGCTGAGTTCTTCAAAGTAGAGATAATCCGTGGTATCAAAATCCGTAGAAACTGTTTCAGGATTACAGTTAATCATCACGGTTTTTTTGCCGTTTTTTCTTGCTGTCTCAACAGTGTTGACGGCGCACCAGTCAAATTCTACAGAAGTTCCAATTGCGTACGGGCCACCTCCAATAACGACTATCTTATCTTCATCTGTGTTTGGTGTGTAATCGGATACGCGGGCACTATACGTCATATACAGATAATTTGTCATCGCAGGAAATTCACCTGCCATGGTATCAATGCGTTTTATAACAGGGATAATTCCTTCCTTTATTCGCTGTTTTCGCACCTCTTTTTCATCTATATGAAGTTTTCTCGCAATTTGCAAATCCGAAAAGCCCTGACGCTTTGCATCAGACAAGAGTTCTTTTGTAAGCTCAGTGGATCCGGACATCCCAATATATGTTTGTACAATACGTCGCAGTGAATAGAGAAACCACGGATCTATACCGGTAATGACGGCAATCTCCTCTACAGACATCCCATTCATAAATGCAGCAGTGATAACAAATACTCTCTTTGGGTCTGGTTTACGCAAGCGTTCTTTAAGTGTTTCTATGGAGGTTGAAACGAGTGTATCATCAATGACACCGTCAAATCCTAAGTTTAATTCGCGGACTGCTTTTTGGAGTGCCTCCTTAAATGTTCTGGCTATACTCATAACTTCTCCTACGCTTTTCATTTCACTGCCGATAGTTGGATCAACAAGCTCGTACTTATCCAAATCCCACCGAGGGATTTTTACCACTACATAATCAAGAGCCGGTTCAAAATAGGCAGAGGTATTTCCCGTAACGGCATTTCGAAGTTCAGGAAGTGTATTGCCAAGTGCCAATTTTGCAGCAACATAGGCAAGAGGATAACCCGTAGCCTTGGAAGCCAATGCACTGGATCGGGAAAGCCGTGCATTTACTTCTATAATTCGGTAATCACCATTTTTAGGATTAAGGGCATACTGGATATTACATTCGCCCACAATACCAAGTTCACGTATGGTACGGATAGCAATATCTCGCAAACCATAGTATTCTGTATCTGTTAGTGTTTGTGACGGTGCAATGACAATCGATTCCCCCGTATGGATCCCTACAGGGTCAAAATTTTCCATGTTACAGACGGTTATACAATTGTCTGCGCGGTCTCGTACCACTTCGTATTCAATTTCTTTCCATCCCCAAAGGCATTCCTCAACGATAACCTGTGAGCCTGTTGCAAATGCATTATTAACGAGCGAGGTTAATGTAGATTCATCACGTGCCACACCACTACCTGCCCCTCCAAGGGCAAACCCTGTCCGAAGCATAACAGGATACCCTAGTTCACGCGCGCAAGATAATGCATCATCAAGAGATGTTACGACTCTTCCTTTTGCCGTTAACAATTGTTTTGACGCGAGTCTGCTGGCAAAGAGTTCGCGATCTTCAGTATCAACAATCGTCTGAACAGGTGTCCCTAGCACTTCCACATGATATGTCTCTAAAACCTTTTGTTTATACAGAGCAATACCACAGTTGAGAGCTGTCTGACCACCAAACGATAGCATGATGCCGTCAGGGCGTTCTTTTTCTATGACCTTTGTAACAAACTCCGGCGTGACCGGTAAAAAATATACTTCATCGGCAAGCCCTTCAGACGTCTGAATTGTCGCTATATTCGGGTTTATAAGTATAACTTGTTTCCCTTCTTCCTTGAGAGCTTTTATTGCCTGTGTCCCCGAGTAATCAAACTCACCGGCCTCGCCGATTTTCAGCGCCCCGGATCCAAGCAGTAAAATTTTTTGTATATGTTTCATTTTTTGAATAACGAAAAAATCCATTTTGTATCAAACGGACCAGGGTTTCCTTCAGGATGAAACTGCGTACTCCAAATCCTGCTGTCAGGATTACACAGCCCTTCATTGGTACCGTCATTTAAATTCACAAACCACTCTGTATATCCCTTCGGAAGTGTTTCTTTTTTTACAGCATAGCCGTGATTTTGGCTTGTCACATAGGCCTTTTGTGTCAGCATATCCATAACTGGCTGATTAAGACCACGGTGACCATAGGGCAATTTATACGTATCAGCTCCGGTAGCGAGTGCGACTAATTGATGGCCCAGACAAACACCGATAAAGGGCACTCCCGATTGAATGACTGTTTTGATATGGTCAACTGTTATAGCACAGTCTTTTGGATCACCCGGACCGTTTGAACAAAATACCCCATCCACTTGATTGAGATATGTAGAAGGATTTTCGTTCCAGGGAATTCTGATAAGTTCATACCCTTCCGCTAACAATGCTCGTAGTATTCCGTGCTTAACGCCGCAATCAATAACCAAAATTTTCTTTCCTGAAGGATTTTTAGGCATATGGTGTAACACATCTGTACAACTGACCTCTGAGACAGGATGTTCCACTTTAGGGGCTCCAAAAGTATATGTCTTTTCGCGGGTTATGACACCACGCATACAGCCTTTTTCCCGTATCTTCTGTGTGAGCGCACGTGTATCAACATGCGCGATTCCGGGAACTTTATGTTCTGTGAGCCAGTCAGACATTGATGCATGCATTTGAAAGTGAGAAGGGGTATCAATGCGTGACGAAACAACAACACCTTTTGTCCATATACGCTCAGATTCAAGATTTGCCATTAAATGAATATCCTGATACTGAGGCTTTGGAATACCATAATTGCCAATTAACGGATATGTGAAAACGAGAATTTGTCCTGCAAATGAAGGATCTGTCAGACTTTGAGGATATCCCGTCATACCGGTGGAAAACACAACTTCGCCTTCTGAAGCTCCATCGTACCCAAATCCAAGGCCTTCGATTACTTCCCCATCTTCAAGATGTAAATATGTGTGAGGCATCCTGAGATTAAATTCTAGGGATCTGACAATTGCCTGTCAATACGAAGAATTGATTCGTATTGTTAGACAGTTAACAGCGTTTATTTCTTTTTTGGTGTCTTTTTCTTTTTTTGTTTTTTTGCAGAAGACTCTTTTACAGGTTCTGGAACTATCTGTTTTTTCACTGTATCCCGTTTCATAAGCGCATAAAAAATATCACCCTTTGTAACCATACCGATAACTCGATCAGCTTCATCCAACACAGGAAGCTGGTTGATGCTTCGTACAATCATACGGGATAATGCCCGCATAATAGGCGTCTCTGCACGGGTATATACCACTACTTTACACATAATATCCCGTACTGATGTACTTCCCAGCGTTTTCACTTTTCCTTCCATTTCCTCAAAATCATCAACAGCACCGATATCGGCAAAATATTCCTGAAAATCCGGGTACAATATTTTTAGAAGATCCTCTTTTGTGACTATCCCTAAGAGTTCATTCTTTTTCCCAACGACGGGTATAGCATTCACATGTCGGGAAAATAGTTTTTTCCATACTTCCCGGACTGTTGCATCAGGCGATGCCGTTATTACGTGTTCGGACATGATGTCGTGTATTTTCATTATCGGTAGTCTACAAACCGGAAGGCAGATTGTCAACGGCCTGAATGCGTTAATTTGGAAGTGTCGAACGATGCTTGCTTCGACGCTGAGATACCTTGAGTTCCAAGAGACTTCTTCGAAGCATAGCCTGTGCATCTGATAATTCGGCTCCCTTGCCGGCTTGTGCAATAGCCTTCTTTGCATCTTCCGCAGCTTTTTTCAGTTCGGCTTCATTGAGTTCATCTGCATGAACAGCTCGTGATACAAGGATAGATACTTTACCTTCAGATACTTCCATAAACCCACCGCCGATGGCCAAGAAATACTCTTTTGAACCGGTTGTTATTTTTATTTCACCCTCTTCAAGTGAACAAAACAACGGCTCGTGATGAGCAAGAACCCCGAGTGTACCCGTAGATGACGGGACAGAAACAGCATCAACCTGTTCTGCAAAGGCACGGCGTTGTGGCGTAATGATTTCAAGTAAGAATGTGCTCATATCGTTCATTGTTGATAGTTAATGGTTCATAGAAAATTCAATGAACCATGAACTAATAACTAACTACTTAACCTCTTCAATACCTCCGACCATGTAAAACGCCTGTTCTGACTTGTTGTCATGTTTACCATCAAGAATTTCCTTAAATCCCCGAACGGTATCCTTCAATGTTACATACTTACCTGGTTTTGCAGTAAATGCTTCAGCAACGAACATCGGCTGTGTCAGGAAGCGTTGAATCTTGCGTGCACGTGCTACAAGTAATTTATCTTCATCACTGAGTTCTTCCATACCCAAGATCGCAATAATATCCTGCAAGTCCTTGTAGCGTTGCAGTACTTTCTGCACACCACGGGCAACAGCATAATGCTCTTCACCAACGATTCCCGGTTCCAATATACGTGAATTGGATGCCAATGGATCGACCGCCGGGAACAATCCCTGTTCAGCAATGGATCGTTCAAGGGAAATAGAACTATCGATATGGGCAAATGTTGCGACAGGAGCCGGATCTGTATAATCATCTGCAGGCACATATACGGCCTGTACAGAAGTAATAGATCCTTTATTTGTTGATGTAATACGCTCCTGAAGTGCTCCCATTTCAGATGCCAGTGTCGGCTGATATCCGACAGCAGATGGGATACGTCCCAAGAGTGCGGATACTTCACTTCCGGCTTGCGCAAAACGGAAAATGTTATCAATAAACAGCAGAACATCCTGATTTTCCTCATCACGGAAATACTCTGCCATGGTCAGCCCGGTTAATGCAACACGAAGACGGCTCCCCGGCGGCTCATTCATTTGTCCAAATACCATAGCGGTCTTTTCGATAACGCCTGAGTCTTTCATTTCACGCCATAAGTCATTTCCTTCGCGTGACCGCTCTCCGACGCCCGCAAATACAGATACGCCTCCGTGCACTTCTGCGACGTTATGGATAAGTTCCTGGATAGTAACTGTTTTTCCAACTCCCGCTCCTCCAAAGATAGCGACTTTTCCGCCCTTTACGAATGGGGCAATCAAATCGAGAACTTTGATACCTGTTTCCAAAATTTCTGGTTTTGTGCTTTGTTCTGTAAACTTAGGTGCATCGCGATGAATCGGATATTTTTTAGTTTCGCCAACCTGTGCTTTTCCATCGATTGTTTCACCGACAACGTTAAAAATACGACCCAATGTTTTCTTTCCGACCGGTACAGAAATTGGCGCTCCTGTTGCAGTCACAACATCTCCACGCTTTAATCCGTCTGTAGGACCAAGAGCGACGGCTTTGACTCTGTCATCGCCTAAATGAGAAGCAACTTCCAAAATGAGTGTTCCTGACTCTACAAATTTACTTTTTACTTCCAATGCTTCATACAACGCAGGAACAGTTCCTTCAGAGAACTGTACATCAACCACAACACCGATAATTTGGATAATTGTACCCTGTGTTGTTTTTGCTGCGTCTTTTTTTGTTTGTTCTTTTTTCATATATCTCCTTTTTTTGAAAAACTATTATACAGATACCGTCATACTTGCGGTGATCAAATCCGTAATTTCATATGTAATCTTCTCCTGCCTTGCCTTGTTGTATACAAGGGTCAGATCATCAACAAGAGACAAGGCGTTATCGGTTGCATTACGCATCGCAACCATTCGTGCCGAGTGTTCACTGGCTTCCGCCTGAAGTACGGCATCACGAATCTGATTTTCCAGATAATGGGGTAAAAGCAAATCAAAGACTTCATCAATAGAAGGCTCTATTTTCATTTCTGATGTTTTTGGTTTTTCTTTCACATCAAGTCCTTCAACAGTGAGCGGCAAGATCGTTTTTTTCTTTGGTTCCTGTTTGACGACGTTAATAAATTCGTTATATATGAGATCAACACCATCTACTTCACCTGAGATATACTTTTCACGAATAAGATCTCCAAGAGCCGGGACAACTGTCAAAAATGATGATGCATGCGAAAAGTCTGCGATAAGTTCACGCTTTTGATAGGCTAAGAACGCTGCTCCTTTTTTCCCAAGTGTTACCGCCTGCAGATCTGCTTTTGTATCATAGTTCTGAATAAAAAATCTAAACAGCGTTGTGTTGAGACCTCCACAGAGCCCTTTATTACTGGACAAAAGGATTACCAGTCGCTTACCTGTCAGGTGTGTATGAGGTTTCAAGAGCGGATGAGTTGGCGCCGTTGTTCGACTTGCAAGTTCCATGACCATGTCATAGATTTTTTGCGCATAGAGCTTTCCGGACAGTGCGGCAGCCTGGGCTTTTCGCATTTTTGCAGCAGCTACAAGCTCCATAGCCTTGGTAATCTGAGAAATATTCTTCGCAGATTTTATCCGTCCTTTAATAAGTCGAATATTTGCCATACGTATCCTTACTTAGCTGCAAATCCTTTTTTGAAGTCGGCCACAGCTGCTTTGAGTTGTGTTTCAATTTCTGCCGTTATAGCTTTTTCTTTCACAATAAGTGGCAAGAGTTTCTTGTATGATCGTTCAAGAAAGGTTAAAAATTCTTTTTCAAATTTTCCGATGGATGCAACCGGAACATCGTCCATATAGCCGTTTGACGCAGCCCAGATACTTGCAACCTGTTTTTCTACGCTCATAGGCATGTATCGGCCCTGTTTTAACAGTTCCATCATGCGAGCTCCGCGATCAATCTGTTTTTTAGTGACATCATCTACGTCAGTTGAAAACTGTGCAAATGCTGCCAGAGATCTGTATTGTGCCAAATCCAATTTCAAACTTCCGGCTACTTTTTTCATAGCCTTAATTTGTGCAGCTCCTCCGACACGAGATACAGAGACACCGACGTTAATAGCCGGCCGTTGTCCTGCGTTAAACAAATCTGATTCCAAAAACAGCTGTCCGTCTGTAATAGAAATAACGTTTGTTGGAATGTATGCCGAAATATCATTGGCTTGTGTTTCAATAATAGGGAGGGCTGTTATAGAACCGCCACCATGTTTTGCATCAAGTCGGCACGATCGCTCAAGAAGTCTACTGTGCAGGTAAAAAACGTCTCCCGGATAGGCTTCACGACCACTTGGACGCTTTAGGACAAGAGAAATCTGCCTGTAGCTCCATGCGTGCTTTGTTAAATCATCATAGACAATAAGCACATCTTTTCCTTTGTCCATAAAATATTCAGCAAGTGCTGTACCGGAATACGGAGCAATGTACTGATATGCAGCACTGTCACTGGCCGCGGCGGCTACGATAATCGTATGGGCAAGCGCCTTATGTTCTGCAAGCTCTGCTGCAAGCTGAACGATACGTGATTTCTTCTGACCGATAGCGACGTATATACAGATAACACCTTCGTTTTTTTGATTAATAATCGTATCTACAACGACAGATGTTTTTCCTGTGTTTCTGTCTCCAATAATAAGCTCACGTTGTCCACGACCAACAGGGATCATGGCGTCGATAGCTTTAATACCAGTCTGAAGTGGGACAGTAACAGGTTCACGGGCAATAACCCCGGGAGCAATCTTTTCTACCGGGTATGATTTTTTGGAAGAAATGGCACCCTTGCCGTCGAGCGGTTCACCGATAGGGTTCACAACACGTCCTAAAAACGAATCATCAACAGGCATAGACAACAGTTCACCGGTGCCTCTGACTTCATCACCCTGTTTCAGTTTCAGATAATCACCCAATACGATTGCACCAATTGCATCTTCTTCAAGGTTGATGGCAAATCCAAAAATACCATGAGGAAATTCCAGTCGTTCCAGATACGCAACATCAGGAAGTCCGTTTACTTTGGCAACACCATCCTGAATAGATGAAATAATACCAACGCGCTTTGACTGCACAGAAGGCTCAAAACTTTCAATTTTTTTTGCTAATTTTTTTGCGAGTAAACTGGTTATATCGTTTTTCATATTATTCTGATAATTGTGTTGCCATTTCTTCAAGTTGGCTCTTGAGGGACGTATCAACAATCCAATCCCCTACTTGTATTCTAAGCCCTGCAATAAGCGCACCATCAACTGTGCACTCTAGTTCAATTTCGTGTCCGAGCACGTTTGATAAGACATCGGATAATGCTGATTTTTCTTTTGCCGTAAGTTCAACAGCAGTTTTGACATGTGCTGTTTTTTCTTTGCGTGTACTTTCTGTAACTTTACCTAAAAACGCCGCGACTTTCGGCAATGTTGATTTGGATTTTCCATCACGTCGCATGTATTCTACGACACCATCTACCAATCCGCGTGCATCTTTTGACAATGATTGTTTCATATTATGCTTTAACAGATTCCAGTTCTTTTATATGCTTTGCAATCAGCTTGTGCTTGTCATCTGCAGACAATATGCCTGTGAGAAGTCGCTCAGAGATTGAGACAGCCAAATCAATGGCACTTTGCTCTACACTCTTTTCCATTTCAACTCGGGCGGCAACTGCATCAGCTTTCCCCTTTGCGATAATGTTTTCTGCATCTTTATGTGCTGTCGCAATAATTTCTTTTTCTTCTTCTTTTGCCTGTTTTCTGGCTTCTTCTATAATATCCGAAGCTTCTTTACGGGTGACTTCAAGCATTTTCTGCTTTTTTACAGCCATCTTTTCTTCTTCTTCCTTCATGTCAGTCGTCAGCTTAAGTCCGGCTGCGATTTCTTTTTTACGTTTTTCAAGCATATCGAGGATAGGCTTGTATAAAAACTTCGATAACACGACCACAATAATCGTAAAGTTTACGAGTTGTGCGAGAAGCAGTTTTGGTTCAATTCCTAATTTTTCCATACATGTTTCCTTTCATATAAACGACACTACCAATGCCATTCTGCCTCCCCGCCAAGGGTGGGGAAGGAGAATATCACTGGACCCCACAAACTTCGTATATTATACGAATTTGATAATAAGTCCTGCGACCAAAGCGTAAATAGCGATAGCTTCGGCGAACGCGATACCCAAAATCATACTGGTTCGGATTTCTCCTGCAGCTTCTGGGTTTCGGCCAATAGCTTCGAGTGCTTTTCCTGCCAATTGTCCAATGGCAAATGCAGGCATAGCTCCTCCAACTGCGACGGTTACTCCAAACATGATCAATTTAATTGTTGCTTCATCCATGAAAAACTCACCTCCTTTAATGCGATTCTTCTCCATGAGAAACGGCCACGTTCAAAAACACTGCCGTTAACATAGAGAATACAAGCGCTTGTATAAACCCTACAAAAAGTTCCATGAGTAAAAATGGTAGAGGGATAACAAATGGCATCAAAAATGCGAGTACCGCCAAAAGCACTTCACCTGCAAAAATGTTACCAAACAGACGGAATGCAAATGAGATAATCTTTGAAATTTCACTCATAAGTTCAAGGATACCCAAGATAAACATAATCGGGCTCTCAAAATTAAAGAACTTTGAGCTGTAATGGAATCCTACAATAGAAAATCCAAAATACTGAATAGCAATGACAGCAAATATAGCAAGTGCTACTGTCATATTCAGATCAGCAGTTGCTGCGCGAAGGAGAGGAACAAATTCAGTTTCTTCCTTTTTTTCTGCTGCCGGCTTCGCTGCTTCTACGGCTTTTGTTTCTGCGGCGAGCTTTTCTGCCGGTTGTTCTGTTACTGTTCCATGTTCTCCCGCTTCCGGCATCGTCTCCGCTTTTTCTGATACTTCTGGTTTTTCTTTCAGTTCGTGTACAGCTTCAATGGTATGTGTGAATCCAATCGTACCAACTCCAGGCAAGAGTCCTATCCAGTTTGCCATAATGACAAACAGGAAAATGCTGCCTACCACCGGGAAAAACTTCTTTATATGGTGTCCTGTAACTGTGCCGAAGAAATCATATAATCCGCCAACCAAAAGCTCTGCAATAGATTGAATTCCGCTTGGAATCATGCGCATATTGCGGGTTGCAAAGTATGTAAAAACAAAGAGCACTGCCATCGTAACCCAGGTGGCAAGAAGTGAATTTGTTATCGGAAGACCAAAAAAACGACCAATTGTTTCGGCAGCCAGTGAAATATGTAACATATAATAATTACGATTTACGACGCATCAGATCGCGAACGATTCTGATAAAGCCAATAAATGATACTGCAATTCCAAGAAAAAGCAAAGAGAGGGTCATTGTCGGATATGTACTCAACTGTTGGTCGATATACAATCCTAAAAAAGCCCCTCCAGCAATCGGAACCGCAATGGTAAATCCCAAGTCTCCTGCAAATCCTACGTAGTACCAGATACTTGAACCATCAGGTTTTTTCGGTTCTTTTTTCCGTACTACTGTTTTGCCGTCATCTTCAAGATGAAGGGTAAATTGGTCAAACTCATCACGATTCTGATATCTTGTCTGATATTTTACCTGCTTCATTGTAAGAAAGGACACGTATTCCGTCAATATGTATCCATGATGTATCTTGTGCTTGCATCATACACCATTATGCGGTTACGCGCTTGACGTCATCGACCAGTAATGTCATGCGATCGTCCTTTTCATCTATTTTGCCGCTTACACTCACAACAGCATCGACTATCCAAGCCTCATATGTTTTTGCATAGGTTTTTGGAAATACGACAATCTCCACACTTCCTGTCATATCCTCCAGGCGTACAAATGCCATTTCCTGATTGCTTGCTTTGGTAGTAATTTTTTTGACGGCTGCAATAATACCACCAACTGTCACCCGTTCTCCGACTCGCACAGGCGTGACTTCGGACAACGGTGTAAGTTGCATAGTCGCAAGCTTGGCCTTGTATGGTTCTAGCGGATGCATGGTGAGGTAGAATCCGAGTAATTCTTTTTCAAATAATAGAAGCTCAGATTGCTGAAATTCTGGGACGTCAGGAAGCGCATCCGACGCGCCGACAGTTTCCTCTGCTCCAAACAGTCCAACCTGACCGGTTGCCATTTCTTTTTTTAATTTATGAGCGGATTCAATGAGTGTCGGAAGCAAGGCTAGGAGTGAAGCTTTTGATCCGAACGCATCCATGCTACCAGCTTTAATAAGGCTTTCCAGTACTTTTTTATTTGCCTTTGATCCGTCCACACGGTGAATCAGATCCGTTAGGCTCACAAAATTCCCATCAGTTCGCGCCTTCAGTATACTTTCGATGGCAGCCTCTCCAACGTTTTTTATGGCAGACAGTCCGAATCTGATTTTTCCGTTTTCTATGGTAAATTCCACATCAGACGCATTGATGTCTGGTGGCAGCAGTTCAATGTGTGTACGCCTGCACTCGGCAACAATCGTAGACATTTTTTCATCACGCGCAGGACCGGTATTGGCACGGGATTCAGCGGCAAGGACAGCACACATGTACTCAACAGGATAATTCGCCTTCAGATATGCCGTGTCGTAGGCAATCATTGCGTAACAAGCTGCATGCGCTTTATTAAACCCATATCCAGCAAACGGTTCGATCAGAGTAAAAATTTCCTCAGCTTTTGTTTTTGATAGGCCGTTTTTAATACACCCCTCGGTAAATTTTTCTTTCTGCTTTTTCATTTCCGAGGCGATTTTTTTACCGACAGCCTTTCTAAGCTTATCGGCATCTCCCCATGAATACCCTGCCAGAGTAATAGCGGTTAACAACACATCATCCTGATACGCGATAATGCCATAGGACTGGTTCAGTACATCTTTGAGTCTCGGATCGGGGAATGTGATTTTGGACGGATCTTTTTTGCGGGCAATAAATTCAGGGATAACAAGCATTGGTCCCGGACGATAGAGCGCAACCATAGCCATGAGATCAAAAATATTGGTAGGTCCGAGTTCTTTGATATATCGTCGCATGCCGGCGGATTCAAGCTGAAATACACCGGTTGTTTCCCCGATTGAGAGCATGTCATATGTTTTTTTATCATCCAGCGGAATGGTAGATAAATCGACTATCGTGCCCCGTACCTGTTTGATAAATTTCAAAGCTTGCGTCATGATCGTTAAGTTACGCAGTCCCAAAAAGTCCATTTTCAAAAGCCCTACGCCATCTTCCCCGACCGTGTACATATCGTACTGTGTCACAATACGGTCTCCCTTACTTTCCCTCTGAAGAGGCGTGTATTCGACAATCGGTTTATCGGCAATCACAACACCTGCAGCATGCACAGACGCATGACGGGCTACTCCCTCCAGTTTGGTTGCTACATCCAAGAGGCGTTTTGTTTCCGGCTCGCTTTTATACGCAAGTGCTAACTCAGACGATTGCAGGAGAGCTTTTTCAATAGTCATCGATGCACCCTGAAGCCCTAACGGAATCATCTTTGAAATGCGGTCAGGCTGCGCATACGGCATACCAAGTGCCCGTCCTGCATCACGTACTGCTCCCTTGGCTTCCATGGTGCCAAAGGTAATAATCTGCGCAACATGATCTGCGCCGTACTTTTGCGTGACGTATGCAATGACATCTTCCCGTCTATCATCGGCAAAATCCAAATCTATATCTGGTGCACTCGGACGATATGGATTTAAAAACCGCTCAAACGGCAGTTTAAAAAACAGCGGGTCAAGACCCGTGATATTTAATATATATGTAACGACACTGCCCGCAGCGGAACCGCGACCCGGCCCTACACCGACGCCATTCTGTTTGGCCCAGTTCACGAAATCCTGCACAATAAGAAAATACGTGGAATACCCTTTGGTATTGATAATATCCAGTTCATAGTTGATACGGTCGCGCACGGCATCCGTTACTTCCTTGTATCTGTTTGGTACACGTTCCCAGACCATTTTTCGAAGAAAGCTGGCAGGCGTTTCACCTTCGGGAATCGGATATGTCGGCAGAATCCATTTACCGACGGAAAGCGTCACATCACACATGTTTGCAATTTTTACTGTATTTTCTATAGCTTCAGGGTACTGAATAAACAGATCTTTCATCTCATCAGGCGAGCGCATATAAAAATCAGGGGATTCAAGCATAGAGAGTTTGCGGTCTTTCTGAAGAATAGTTGTCTGTGTCTGAACACAGAGTAAAATTTCCTGTGCCTCAGCATCTGACGCATCCACATAATGGATATCGTTTGTCGCAACAAGCGGCAATCCCAGGCGCCTGGATAATGCCACCAGCTTTTCGTTCACTTCTTCGATAATCGGAATGCTTGGGTGTTTTTGGATTTCTATATAGTAGTGATCAGGCCCAAACAGTTCCGCATATTCACGCGCCACGCGCTCGGCTTCCTGATCCTGTCCGTGCCGTAACAGACTTGCCACTTGTCCCTGTATACAGGCACTGGTACAGATAAGTCCTTCGTGATATTGCTTGAGCAGTTCAAAGTCTATACGCGGTTTGTAGTAAAAGCCTTCTAGATGCGCGATGGTGACGAGTTTCATGAGGTTCTTGTACCCTGTTTCATTTTTTGCCAGAAGAATAAGATGGTACGGATCGGTATCCAGTTTTTGTTCTTTATCCAGATGGCTGCGGCGGGCGACATATGTCTCTACCCCCAAAATTGGTTTTATACCAGCGGCTTTGGCTTTGAGATAAAACTTAAAACTGCCATACATCGTGCCATGATCGGTAAGAGCGAGTGCATCGCATCCAAATGATTTTGCGCGTTCGATAAGGAGGTCAAGTTTCCCAAGCCCATCAAGGAGTGAAAATTCGCTATGAGTATGAAGATGAACAAAATCTGCTGCCATTTGTATGTTTCCTTCTCATCGGACAAGCCGGTGGAGGATGTATGTAGAGTAGCGAAAAGCAATATAAGATGCAAGGAAGAGTTTCTTATGACGAAAGTTTTTTCACCAAAATTTCCATCACTTTTCCTTTATCCCCTTTACCCTTCAACTCTTTTAACACCATGCCGAAGAGGAACATTTTGACCTGTTCTTTTCCTGCTTTGAAATCGGTGATGGCTTTTGGATTGGCTTCTAGTACAGTTTTTACGGCCGCTTCAATATCTTTTTCCGGCACATCTTCCACTGTTGTTGCTTTTACGATTTGATCTATCAGTGCTTTTGGTGCAAGCGTCCCATCTGTTTTTTTGTTAATAATCCAGTTAGCTATGGTTTTCGCGGGAACAGACTTCCCTGCCACTTTTACACACTCTTCAAAATACGATGCCACTGACACTTCATCCGTCAGTTGAGTTGCATCGTAGTCAGTAAGGGCAAATTCTTTCATAAACCGTGTTTTTTTGGCATCCGGAAGTTCAGGCAGTTGTGAGCCGAGAGCTGCAATATATTCCTTCGTCCAAACGATAGGTGGGATATCAGGATCAGGGAAATAGCGATAGTCTTCAGCGTTTTCCTTACTACGTTGTGAGAACGTAATCCCTTTATCTTCATTCCATCCACGGGTTTCCTGTGGAGGTTTCTGGCCACTTTCCAGAATCGGGATATGACGTGCAGTTTCAAATTCAATCGCTTTTTTTACAAATGCAAATGAATTGATGTTTTTAACTTCAACTTTATATGCAGGCAGATGTGTTTCCCCCACTTTTCGCACAGAAATATTCGGTTCAAGTCGCATGGAGCCTTTATCCATATCTGCGTCAGATATATCCAGGTAGCGGATAATCTGATGAAGTTTTTTTAGAAACAGCCGTGCCTGTTCACCGCTATGAATGTCCGCTTCCGTCACTATTTCAACGAGCGGCACGCCGGAGCGGTTGAAATCAATAAGCGTCGCCTTTTTCCCGTCGACTGTCTTATGCTGATTTTTTGCCGTATCCTCTTCCAAATGCACACGGTGAATCCGTACATCCCCTTCAGGCAGCCTCACCCGTCCGTTTATACAAAACGGCTCATCGTATTGGGAAATTTGGTATCCCTTTGCCAGATCCGGGTAAAAATAATTTTTCCGGTCAAATTTACTGTGAAGCGGAATCTCACATTCAAGCGCAAGCCCTAATTTCAGTGTCCATTCTGCTGCTGTTTTGTTTGGCACAGGAAGCCCGCCGGGCATCCCGAGACAGACAGGACAGGTATATATATTTGGTTTCGGTGCATGAAACGGATCATTTTTACATCCGCAAAACATTTTACTTTTTGTTTTTAACTCTACATGTATTTCCATCCCGACTACGGGTTCATACGAAGTGTTCATTCGATTGTTACCTCCCCTGCCACATTGGTGGCAAACAATGTACGGATTTCATCAACATTTTGTGTTTTTGACAATGCCCACATCAGTTTTGCAGATGCTGATTCAATTGTCATATCCAGTCCAGGGATGCCGCCGGCTTTAAGGGCGCGCACGCCTACATCATACAATTGCATGTGAGTAATCCCATTTCGGCACTGACTCAAAATAACGACAGGAACATTCTTTGATGCAGCATACTCTAAAAAGGGAATAACAGTCTCCGGAACATTACCTGGACCGAATCCTTCTATGATGATGCCACGGCACCCTGCATCTACCAACGCATTCAGATGTATTGGAGAAATCCCGGGCACGAGCTGAATTTCCATAATATTCGAATCAAAGGATGTATGATGCCAGCCTTTTAACTCATGAGATGTTACTGTATGAGTTGTGCGAAGATACTGGTCGAGAGCAATTTCCCCAAGGTGTGGCACCATTGGACTATCAAATGCATCCAGACTCGATTCACTTACCTTTGTAGCACGGTTAGCCTGCAATATTTTTGGCCCGAAACAGATGGCAACACCAACATTGTCTTTTCCTGCCAAAATGACTGCGTTAATCAGGTTATTTATCGCATCACTGGGGACCTGTTCCAATGGTTTTTGCGCACCGGTGAATATAATGGGTTTCTTTTTCCCATGAAACACAAAAGACATGGCAGAGGCTGTATACGCCATTGTGTCTGTGCCATGTGTGACAACAAATCCGTCAAATTCATCATAATGCTCAGTAATTGTATCGGCTAACTTTTTCCATACGTCAGGTGCAATATTTGAACTGTCTACATTTGCCACTTCAAGCACAGTAATGTTTGCGAACTGAGACAACTGCGGCACCATATGAAGAAGGGAGCGTGAAGTAAAATACGGAGCAAGAGCGCCATCCACATTACGTTTCATTGTCATCGTCCCGCCGCAAAAAATCAAACAAATATTTTTCATGAGGTTGATCCTTTCGCCCATGGATTCCAGATTGTCGATTGTTCATACGCGTATGCTGCTTTAAATACCTTTTCCTCCTGCCATTGATCTGCCGTAATATTGAGTCCAATAGGAAGTTTTGTGACAGGGTCTCGGAAACATGGCACATTGATCCCCGTAAGTCCGGAGATGGAGCTGGGCTCGATGAGCATATCTTCCAGCTCTCCAAACATTGGGCTTTCGTAGCTGGAACCGATTTTTTTAGCAAATCCGGGAGACGTTGGGGAAATCAGTACATCATATGTGGCAAACAGATCACGGTAATTCTGAATATATAGATTGCGTACTTTGCCAGCCTTCACATAATATTTATCGGCATACCCGCGTGATAATGTAAACGTACCAAGCATAATGCGACGCTTTGCCTCAGCACCAAACGATGATCGTGGATTGCC
>CAYSEV010000012.1:0-29281 GCA_964430295.1 uncultured Gammaproteobacteria bacterium | reverse complement strand
ACTACCTCTTCATTGCAAATGAAGCGTTCAACCAGGTAAACTTCGGGCCCAATTTAGGATCACTGTAATGTGCAAAGGGTATAAAAAAACCCCGCCTTGAATGCGGGGTACATTCGTCTTTCGACGAGAAGGCAACGACTACACAACAATCTCCTTTGATTGAGCTTTTGTATATGTATTGATTCTTCTCATGAAAAATATAGTCAATCTTGGAAACTTGATTGACAACTGCACCTTGCATCTAGGGCAAAGATGTATTGTACTGGCAATCCTACTATCTTGTCAACACACCAAATTCTGATTATTTCGTAGCCTTTACTATTCTCTCAAGCGCTACGATAAATGCAGCCACGCGAAGATCGGTAGAATATTTCTTCCCGGCTTCCCACACGTCTTTGGCTGATAATCCCATTTGGGTTTTCAGTTTTGCGTTCACGTCTGCCTTTGTCCATTTTTCGTTCTTCAAATTTTGCATCCACTCAAAACAAGAGACCGTGACACCACCTGAGTTCGCCAAAATATCGGGGATCACAACAACACCTTTTTTAAATAGTATCTCATCGGCTTCAGGGGTTGTTGGCCCATTGGCCATTTCAAGCACAAGTTTAGCTTTAATATTTGCGGCATTTTCATTCGTTATAACGCTCTCAAGAGCTGATGGGACTAAAATATCTACAGGCAACTCCAGTAGTTCTTCATTTGAAATTGTTGTTCCTTTAGATACATCGCAAACGGATCCATCACAGTAACATCCCGCCAGCTTCCCTGACTGTTTCTTGCATTCCAGTGTTTTTACAGGATCAAGCCCGTCTTTTACGTATATGCCACCTTTACTATCAGAGACGGCAACAACAGTAATCCCTGCTTCTGTCAGGAATTTTGCTACGTTATATCCTACATTTCCAAATCCCTGAACTGCAGCTGTCAGTTTTCCTGTTAATCCCACCATCTCTAGAATTGCCTGTAACACATATAATCCACCCAATCCTGTTGCCTCTTCTCTCCCCTCACTTCCCCCATCTTTAATGAGTTTTCCTGTAAAGGTAGCTCGTAACTTTTCCCTGCCGTCACTTCGAACTTCGAACTCAGAACTTTTAACTTTTATGAATTCATCCACCATCCACCCCATGATTTGACCTGTTGTGTTCACATCCGGAGCAGGGACATCCTTGTCCGGACCGATACAATCAGCTATTGCATGTGCGTATCCGCGACTCAAACGTTCAAGTTCTCCAGCAGATAGAGTTTTAGGATCCACAATCACGCCGCCTTTTCCCCCTCCAAGTGGTAAATCGGCAACAGCACATTTCATTGCCATCCACAGCGCGAGTGCTTTTACTTCATCCATACTCACATCAGGGTGAAAACGGATTCCCCCTTTGTATGGCCCTCGTGCATTATTATGCTGCACACGATATCCTTGGAAGAGTTTTAATGTCCCATCATCCATACGCACAGGAATTGAGACATTGAGAATTCTTTGTGGAATCCGCAGTACTTCAACGAGTTCTTTTGTTTTGGCATCAGAAAGGAATGATGCGGCTTTAGATAACTGTGCAATAGCATTTTCAAATGGATTTGTGTGTTGCATGGGTATGTTCTCCTTTTAAAAGCACTAACAACTATACAGCATACGCTTCTCCATTGGTTTTGTCATGACAAAGTCGAGACAAACAGAGACATATACTATAGTCGTTAGCATAGGCAAAATCCATGCGAAGTTAAAAATATAATTCTTTGAAGATCTGATGAAGGGGTACCTGTTTATCTTTTAATTGGACTTCCATATCTTTGATCATATGTTGATTACCACAGAGATAAATATCAGAGCGTTCAATATTGAGTTCTTCCTGCACAACATGCGCGGTCACTCTTCCTTTCGCTCCCTGCCACGACGAGGAGGGTTGAGAAAGGCAGATAACAAACCGGAAATTCGGATACTTGATTGAAAGTTCCTGAAATTCATCAACCCAATAGAGATCTTCTTCATGCCGCATGCCCCAATAGAGGGTTATATCATCGCTACCGTCTTGGGAAAGGTAATCGAGCAACATAGACCTGTACGGAGCAACCCCTGTGCCAGTTGCCACCAATATTTTTCTTCTATGGCTTTCTTTATCAAGGACAAACATGCCAAGCGGTGCCATAAATGTAGCAGTATCCCCTACACCATGTGAGAGAGTCCAATGACTTCCCGGTCCGTTTGGAGACACGTCGTGGCACATTAGAATAGATTGTGTTTCCGAAGGAGGTGAGGCAATTGACATAGTCCTATTGATACCCTTATCAACGTTTAACATGAACGTCTGTCCGGCTAAAAATGCAATCTGAGATGGTTCTGTAAGTTTGAACGTGACCAGATACACAAACTCTGTGAGTTGTTCTTTTTTTTCTATAACGGCTTGGTATTTTTGAGGTTTTGGACGATCCATATTATGAGTGCTCTTCAATATATTTTTGAGCATCAAGAGCGGCCATACATCCCTGCCCTGCTGCAACGATTGCCTGTCGATAGCGATGATCCACACAGTCCCCTGCGGCAAAAATCCCGGAAACACTCGTTTCGGTTAACGCCTCAGATTTTTCACTTTTCACTTTTAATTTTTCATTCGTAAGTACATACCCTTTTTCGTCAAGTTCTACAATCCCTTTCAAAAAATCCGTACTCGGTTTGTGTCCGATAGCCAGGAATATACCTTGTGTCGGATATACTGTTTCTTCACCCGTTTTTGTATCTTTAAGTCGAATGCCTGTTACTGATTGTTCCCCTACCATTTCCAGTACTGTTTTGTTCAGAAGTAGCGAAATCTTAGGATTATTCTTTACCCGATCAATCATAATAGGGCTTGCGCGAAACTCTTCTCTCCGGTGAATAATCGTGACTTTTGTTGCGAATGTTGTAAGGAAATTTGCTTCCTCCATCGCAGTATCTCCGCCACCTAACACAACAACCTCTTTACCGCGGAAGAAAAATCCATCACACGTAGCGCATGCGGATACACCTTTTCCTTTAAGTTTATCTTCAGAAGGGAGTCCCAAATACATAGCGGAAGCTCCTGTTGCGATAATCACTGTTTTTCCTTCATACGTTTTTCCATCTGCTGTTATTGTAAATATATTGCGTTTTTCATCTTTCACTATGCTATTTACAGTCGCAGTTTCAATTGTCGTTCCAAACCGTTCAACCTGAGACTTCATATCCATCATAAGTTGGGGCCCTAAAATACCCTTTGGAAAGCCGGGGAAATTCTCTATTTCTGTTGTGGTCGTAAGCTGCCCTCCCTGCTGAACACCCGTTAAAATCAGGGTTTTTAGAAATGCACGAGATGTATACAGCGCCGCTGTATACCCTGCTGGACCCGATCCTATGATAATCACATCGTACATAGACATATAAAATTTAAAATGAAAAATGTAAAATTATCTATATATTTTTCACTTTACACTTTTCCTTTTAACTAAGCAGTTTATTAAGTTCTGCCGCCAGTGTTGCTTTACTTTGAACACCGACAAATTGTTTTACAACCTGACCGTCTTTAAAGATCATCAGAGTAGGAATACTCATAATGCCGAATTGTTGTGGCACAGATGGATTTTCATCTACGTTCATTTTGCCTACGACTGCTTTTCCTGCAAACTCTGTTGCAATCTCTTCAACGATTGGCCCTTGCATTTGGCATGGTCCGCACCATACAGCCCAAAAATCAACTAATACTGGCTTGGTCGATTTAATAACTTCACCCTCAAAATTTGTATCTGTTATAACAATATCTGACATATAATCTCCCCTCCTTCAAGGATGTATTACTCTATCATTGCCATTTCTCTTTTTCAAGAACTCACACCGTATCATTTTGCACTATATCCGCTTTTTTTTACCGACTCACGTATTGTTTCTTCTGCTATTTTTGATTCATCATACTCAACATCCAATGTCTGTTTTGCGTAACTGCAGGTGGCCTTTACACCAATATCTTCGAGATCACTCTCAATTACCATTGCACAACTGGTGCAATGCATGCCTTCTATAGTGTATGTTTTCTTCTTCATATATTTACACTTTTCACTTTTAATTTTTAATTAATCACGGTAAATTCCCCAGTATACATTCCCATACTACAACTATATGCTAATCTTCCGGGTTTTTTTGGGGTAAATTCTATCACCTCTTCTCCCGTCTCAGGTAATATTTTTGATATACCGTAATCAGGGACAGTAAACGCCCGAGCGCATCCGCGGGTTCGCTCTGTAGCCAATATTACCCGCGTTGGAACACCAACCTTCAGTGTATTGGACGAAGCGGTATATCCGCTATCAGACACGCGTATGCGCACTTCCTGAAAACCATTTGTACCAACTACGGGAGCGGTCTCTCCAACTGTAAACGATGAAACATCAGCCGTTGCCACTTTATATAAATTTTGTATTGTATATAGTGAACCACGAAGTCCTAATCCTCCATTAATTGAGACAACACCAAATATGGCAACAATACAGGCAGCAATATAGACAAATGCACGTCTCTGTAACAATTCGGCGATGGATGCTCCCAGCGCAAAAAAGATCGGACTTGTCCCTAGGACAAACGCACCCATAATGGCAGCACCCATCAACGGATTACCACTTGCAACTGCAATCGCCATAGTAGCCTGGGTCACACCACACGGCATTAATATGGTAAGTACCCCAAGAACCGCCGGAGTAAATACTGAGGCATTCACACTTTGACGCTTCAGAAGCCTATATACCCATTTAGGTGGTTGAAATGCAGCATATCGAAATATTGGATGCAAATCCAATAGACGCGCTGCTGTCGCAAGCATGAACAAACCAACAACGATTTGAACGCTCCCAAGTAGTTTCGGTGATAATGTGAGTGACGATCCAAGTAATCCCAACAGAAAACCAACAATTGTATACGCAACTAATTTTGCCAGAAGAAAGATGCTTACATGTGCCCACTTATTCAATCGACGTGGTACCCCATCTGTTTCATTATTTGATTCAGAACCAGTGAGAGATGAGGTTAACAACCCACCTTGTACAGCAAGACAGGAAATCCCACCAGTTGTCAGTCCTGCTAAAAATGCCAACCAAATTGTATTCATAGTTTCAGTATATGTCATTCCCGCGAAGGCGGGAATCTATATCTTTATACGTTTTAGTCGTAGTGAATTTGTTACAACAGAGACACTACTGCCCGCCATAGCAAGCCCGGCAAACGCGGGGCTCAAAAATACACCCGTAAACGGATATAACATGCCGGCAGCCAATGGAATACCTACAATATTATAGATAAAAGCCCAAAAGAGATTTTCCTTAATAATACGCATCGTTTTTCTGGACAATGCTATGGCGTGGGTAACTTTTGCTATGTCTCCATGAAGCAACGTAATATTCGCTGTACTGATTGCCACATCAGTCCCTGTGCTCATAGCGATTCCTACATCGGAAGCGGCAATCGCGGGTGCATCATTTATCCCATCCCCTACCATGGCAACAATATGTCCTTCTTTTTGTAATGACCGTACTATTTCATATTTTTTTTGAGGGTCAACATGCGCTTCAATTCTTGAAATACCCACCTGACCGGCTATGTAACCGGCTGTATGCTGTTCATCTCCTGTCGCCATAATCACTTCTATCCCAAGTTTTTTGAGCGCTTCAACAGATTTCAATGCATCTTCTTTTACACTATCAGCCACATATACGACACCCAGCAATGTCTTTCCCTTTGCCACAAACAAAGGTGTTTTTCCTTGGCTGGTAAAATCGATACTATTATGACCTGTGATAGACACTCCGGATTCCCGCATATATGCCGCATTCCCTGCCATGTACCTCACTCCGCCAATTTCACCGTGCACACCACGGCCACCAAGAGCCGTAAATTTTTTTACTTCTTCCAATTCAATATGGTGCTCTGTCGCATATGAAATTATTGCATGAGCCAGCGGATGTTCAGAATTGGATTCAAGCGAACTCAATATGTTCATGAGAGCTTTTTCTGTTACCTTTCCAAATGGTTGTATGTCAGTTACCACAGGTTTTCCGTATGTAATCGTTCCCGTTTTGTCCATCACAACGGCCGTAACACTATGTAGTTTTTCCAAACTATCCGCATCTTTTATAAGTATCCCCATTCCGGCCGCCCTGCCTACTGCCACGATAATAGCGGTCGGTGTGGCCAACCCAAGGGCACACGGACATGCGATGACAAGAATGCCCACACACGCGGTGATGGCATAAACAATTGCCTGTGTAAGAGGCATATACTGAGAACCTATAACTACCCATACAATCGAAGAAAATAGAGCAATCCCAAGCACAGTGGGTACAAATATGCCTGACACCCTGTCCACTATTTTCTCTATTGCTGCCTTTGATCCTTGTGCCTGTGACACCAACGTCATAATACGTGACAGAACGGTGTCTGACACTGCCCGTGTAACGCGTACGTGCAATGCTCCATGTAAATTCATGGTAGCGCCGATAACGTGCGATCCTTTCGACACATCAACTGGGATAGATTCTCCTGTCACCATAGATTCGTCCACAGATGAATCGCCTGACAACACATCACCGTCAAGAGGGATGGCACTTCCGGGCTTAACTAGCATAATATCTCCAACCTGAACATCTTCAATCGGAATTTCTATTTCTGCAGTTCCCCGCTTTACAACCGCCGTCTTTGCCTGAAGTTGCATGAGTTTTTTCAAAGCCTCTCCTGTTTTTCGCTTTGAACGAAGTTCAAGATATTTTCCCAATTTGATAAACCCGATAACCACGACGACCACATCAAAATACACTGTTTCATCAAACCTCAATGTGGAAAGTGATTGGGGAAATATACTTCGGATCATTGAGTATGAATACGCCATGAGCGTACCGATTCCGATAAGCGTATCCATATTTGCAACTTTGTATGAAATGAAGTTGCCGATTGCCCGAATAAATTGCATTCCCGGCCCAAATATCACACCCGTGGAAAGGACAGCAAGTATAAATGTAAAAAAAGACATTGGGATGGGTAAAGGCGGTATCGCGGGAAACACAATTGAGGAAATTTCCCATAACATAGCAATAAATATGAGTACAGCAAAGGGTAACGTCTGCTGCATTTCGGTATACGCATGTTCCAGATCATCATCGGAATCTGAGTGATTAACATGATTCATACCGTCTGCTTTCGCATCATTATTATGTATATCTTTTTTTGGTACTTCCAGGAGCGTATAGCCTAACGGGGTTATTGATTCGTTCATTGCAGAAACTGTAGTAACAATAGGGTCATAGGATATCGTTGCCTGTTCAGTAGCAATATTTACTGATGCATCTGCTATACCGGGCAGTTTTTTTAGACGCTTTGATATGATAGTTGCACAGCTCGCACAGTGCATGCCTCTGACTGGTAAAACGATTTTTTTAGTTGAGTCCATACCATTCCTTTCTCCACTGCGTAAGTGTTTTGATGCCATCGGTCAATCCTCTGATAACATCTCCTGAAAGTGTTAAAACGTCATTTCTGGTTGATTTAGTTTGTATATCGCGGGCAACATCAATAGCTTCTTCATGATGCGCAACGAGAGCATTTATAAAACGCAGATCAAATTTATCATCTGCAGTGCCCAAATTAACTTTGGCGAATTGCGTTATCTTTTTAGAGTTATCAAACCATGATTTTTTCTGAACATACAGTTTTTCTATACCCTCTGTATCAACTGCTATAATTGTATTTGCTAACGCCTGTATCTCAGGGCGCTTTGATTGGTCTTTTGCCTGTGTTGCCAAATATATTGCCGCAAAATGATGTGCAATCATACCATCGATAAATCGTAGATCCACATATGCATCAGCTTTACCGAGGGACATCATAGGCGCCTGCTTTTCTTTTTTCATTTGTGCGTACTCCGGCGTCATACTGAAACCTACACCAATACCAATCAAAAATGCTATAGCCACATATACGGCATGGACATGTTGTTTCATATATCCTCCCTCTATAAAAACACGTTTATTTGTTATACAGCTTCATAAGCGATTGCAATTCTTCAATCAACTCCTGTTGTCTCTTTGCCCCACCCTTTTGCACCCCTTCCACAAAGCATGTTTCAAGATGATCTTTCATGACCCGCTCGTGGGCAGATTTCAAAAGCCCGATTGCCGCAAGATTTTGCTGCATAATATCGACACAATACTCGTCTCGCTCAACCATTGAAATAATGGTATCAAGCAACGTACGAGCTTTCTTGAAGCTAATTATTATTGATTGTTTATGTGTATCATTCTTTTTTATTGACATATCTATACCTATACCATAGGTATAGGTCTATGTCAATACGCAAGTAGCCAAATGAATGGTATTGACTGCTCTATCAGGCAGGACTATACTCTATATAGATCTATGAATTGCGTATCATTGTTTTGCATTACATCCGTCAAACAGATTTCCCTTCGAATGAGGGGGAGCTTGGCGGCGTAGAAAAAACATACGCAAAAAAGTCAACAACTCCCTCTATAACATAGAGGGATTTTTTTTGGCTAATACATGGAAAGGTGGTGATACAGTATGTATAAAACAGATATGACACATATTATGTACTATGATGCGGATCAAAAAAAATTCATAACAGTAACACTTGATCCGGAAGAAACAGAACAACCATATGCAGAGAGGCCGTCAGATGATATGGGATATGGCAATGAGTCGAATACGCATGCATTCGTATAAAGAAAAGTAATTGTGAAAATGCCACAATAACAGTTCATTTACGGCTGCGTTTTCACAAAAATTTCCAACAAAAACGCCCTCAGGAGAGAGCGTCTTGTACGAAATACATGTTTTATTATTCTTCGACGATGAGTTTTCCTACCATACCCATACTCCTGTGTTGCATAACACTGCAGTAATACTCAAAGGTACCAACCTTATCAGCAACAAATGTTACTTTATCTGTTTCTCCATCTTTTATCTGTTTTGTTCTTGCATTAAATTCATCTACGACCCAATCATGAAGACCCTCTTTATTGTTAAACACAATTGTTACGGTCGCGCCTTTCTTAACAGTAATCGTATTTGGCTTAAAGTAAAATTTTCCTCCCTCCACAGTAAAGGATACTGTCTTCGAATCATTTGTCATTGCACCAGTCACAGCTGATGTTTTTTCCATAGATTCTGCCTCTTGGGTGGGTTTTGTATCCATCATATTCCCTGTCATTCCACCAGAATTCTTCTTTTGCATGAATGTGTATCCCCCTGCGCCAACGAGCACTAGGACGAGCAAACCAATGAGAACATTTTTATTCATACATATACCTCCTTAGGTATATAAACCCTACCAGGGATTAGATATAATGTAAAGTGCATTACAATTCAGATATAGTACTATACCTATATGACTACACAACAAAAAAAAGTATATACACTTCTACGCCGAGTTCCAAAGGGTAGGGTTACAACATACAAGGAGCTTTCATTAGCTATGGGAGTGAAAGCATATCGTCTCATAGGCAAATATATGAAAGAAAACCCATATCCCTATATGACCTGTGATGATCCGGATGTACAAATCCCCTGCCATCGCGTTGTGAGATCAGATGGAACTATAGGCGGTTTTATGGGAAAGATAGCCGGTCATACAATTGACCAAAAAATTACATTACTTCAAGAGGAAGGCATCACTGTAAAAGACGGGAAAATCACACGGTTCACGGATATGTTATATTCGTTCCCTCATGCCTGATAGCATCAATCAGCTATTTCATGTTCCAAACTGATAATATCGGGAATTACCATATACCGCTTATGATATTCTATCAAATGCTTTTTCTTTAATGTTTCTATCTGTAGACTTGCGGTCTCTCTGGTTGTACCTATCCAAGCTGCTATCTCTCTGTGTGTAAGAGGAATTCGGAGCTTACCTTTTACAGCATCGTCACTGAAATTTTTCACATAATACAATAGGAGTAAGATTGTTTTTTTATAGGCACTATCAAATACCAAAAACTCCATACGTTTCATCAGACCACTAAGACCACGAAGCATCCGTGAGAGCATTTCGTGTTCGATTGCCGGCTGTTCTGAAAATAAACGAATTACTTCTTCGCGAGGAGCTCTCCAAATTTCGACCGGAGTCAGTGCTTCAAAGTAATACCGATTGGATTCATCATTTATGATCCATGGCATCGGAAAAATTGAGCCGGATTTAAATACATGAAGTACGAGCATATCCCCCGTATCTGTGGCAAAACTCATCCGTACAAGGCCGGATTTAAGATACAAGGCACCGGAAGGAGGATCCCCTGCACGCAAAACAATTTCTCCTTTTTTATATTGGAGTTTTGTAAATCTAGCAAAATATTCATCTATATGCGTATGTGTGTTCATATACGTCGGTAGTATACACGTTTTTTACCATTTATATGTAATATAAATTACAAATTATCTGGATTTATAAAAGTAAGACCGCCTATGCTACATCTATGGAAACTGATACTTGCATTACTGTGATGAGAGTATATATAGTTATAAGTATATATTAATTTAGTATCAACATATATGACAATAAAATCCGACACAGATATGTCCCAGCAGCAAAAGACGGCTTCTCCTATAGCACCTCAACCTACCTCATCACCGCTTTTTGTTGTAATGATCTGTGTGTTCTCCGTTGCTGTCGGTGCATTGGGATATAAATACTATTCACTTATGTCGGAGAAAAACCCGCAAAAGCAATCTGAAACAGCAGAAACAAGTGTTGCACAAAAAGCAGTGAATAATGGACCGTCCCCGACACCGGTTCCACTCCATGCCGGCAAAGGAGACTATACAGTGTCGCATCCGAAAAGCAATGGTCCTACCATACAAAGAGTTATCTTTGATCCGCTGGATGCTAAAAAAGGCGAAGTATTGAAGATTTCCGCGGTTATTATGAATCCTGCAGAAGAAGGAAGAGTAACAGGATCACTTGCAACCGATTCAAATCAGTTCGAACTTAATTTTACAAAAACTGGCATGGAAAAGAATTCACAAATCTGGTCAACAGAAATTACGCTTACCGACAGCGTCTCGTACAATTACATTGTGTCCTTGGCTGCAATAAATGGATTGGGAAAAACAACTGTCAGAGTTGCTCCTCGTGCATATTAAGAGTATGAACATAAAAATGACGGTGGTATCAGGATATATTCGTGTGATTGCAGCGATCGTTTTGTTTGTACTTATTTTGGGTGCACCGAAAAGGACGTTTGCAGTATCCTGTGCAGGGTTGCCTTCTATAGGAAATATAACACTGTCTAATTGCACTCTTAGCGTGTCTGCAGTAACCGGTGCCGATCAGGCAAATAACCTTGAACTATCAGGTGCAAATTCAGCCGTTCTTACACTTAATCCTGGAGCTTCCGTTACCGTAAATGCAGGTGGAACTCTTGCAGCAGGGTCAATTGTGTTTAACGGAGGAACGATTGCCATTGACAGTGGAGCGTATACAAGAGCAAATACACCTTTATATGTTAATGATGCAGACGCGGACGGGTGGCCGGATTCATTTACCCCTACAACGTCGACGGCTAGTGGGATGAGAAGATTATCTTTAATGCAATCATCGTCTACAACAGATTGCAATAGCGGCGCATACTCACAAACCAACACATGTCTAAAGGCAAATGGTGTCGCATGCACTGCTGACGCACAGTGCGTGAGTGGTATTTGTGGAACAAATGCGGATGGAGACAGTTATTTTAGCCTTGCATTCGGACACACAGGCACATGCCAAGCCAGTTCATTACCATACACCGATTGCTATGATGCAAATGCGACAGTATACCCTGGATCCGCAACCTGTATGGCAGTTGACCGTGGGGATGGAAGCTTCGATTATAATTGTTCTTCTTCTGAATCGACATGCGGAGGAACAACATACAACTATGCCTGTGGATCCGTACAACTGACGAACGATTATTGCTCAGGAACCACCTGTGCGTCTAACACTGTTACCGGATATACCGCAAGTGCAACCGCATGTGGACAAATAGGCTGTAGATGTACAAACAGTGCAACAACTCGTGGAACATCCTGCAACGCCGTAGGAGGTATGTACCCAAGTTGTGATATACCTACCACAGCGGCGTACTGCAGCGCTGTGTCCTCTGGCGCGCAACCCTGCCAATAAAATAAATCCCCTATTGTATAACAGCTTACTGTTTTTGCGTAATCAAATATCGTACACTACTGGCATATGAAATTATCGAGCTCATCAAGTAGAAACCGTATTATTTTTATTCTTTCTCTCATTGGTATAGCTATTGCTATATATGTCACGCAAAGTTTTATAAGAAAAACAGGTATCTACTGTGTAAACTCAGGGGGATGTGAAGCAGTAAGAAAATCTCCTGCCAGCTACCTATTCGGATTTTTCCCGGTACCAGCTGTCGGACTCATCGGATATGCAATTCTTGCGGTATGCGCATTTTTAAAGACAACAAATCCCACAGGAAGAATGGCTGATTATATCAGTAGAATCATGCTCGGTATGGCAACGTTTGGCGTGGTATTCGTTGCATGGTTTACCTACACAGAGGTTTTCGTTATCAGAGGCATATGCACATGGTGCGCAATTTCAGCGGTAAATATGTGTATAATTTTTGCGTTATCGATAAAAAGTTATTTACAGGAAAAGCGAGATACCGTATAGTGACAGGAGTATAAAATTTTCATTACCTATATCTTTTATGAAGCTGACAAATGAATCAAAAATCTTTTTAGGTATTATCGCAGTCACTTCCATTATTATTGGCATTGCTTCCGTTGTACTTACAAAACCAGCGCCGACATTTACTACTGAAGAAATCATGCCCAAAAATACCTATGCTAAAGGCAATCCTGATGCAAAGATTGTGTTAGTCGAATTTTCGGATTTTCAATGTCCGGCGTGCCTAGCGGCAAAACCTACTATAGATGCGATTTTTACAAAGTATAAAGATAAAATGATATTCGCCTATCGTCATTTTCCACTGGATCAGCACCCGTTTTCACATAAAGCTGCACAAGCAGCAGAAGCTGCAGGTGTGCAGGGGAAATTTTGGGAAATGTACGATCTGTTATTCGCAAACCAGGAGAAATTCTCCGATACAATTTTTTCTGATTTAGCAAAACAGCTTTCACTTGATATGACGAAATTTGAAGCAGATATGAAATCTACAGAACTTACCAATAGAGTTGGCATTGATATTGCCGATGGTACAAAGTTTGGGGTTAACTCTACCCCATCGTTTTTCCTCAATGGTAAAAAACTTGAATTATCAAGCTTCGATGACCTGACAAAAGCAGTGGATGAAGCAGTAAAAAGTGCAAAATAATCCAATAACCCAATTCTAAAATGAATTATTTACTATTTGCTTATTGGATTATTCGCTTATTGGATTATTATGAAAAAGCTACGCGTTGGATGGTTTACGTTTACCTGTTGTGAGGACTCAACAATTGTATTCACAGAACTCATGAATACCCGATGGGAGTTGTGGAAAAAACATATAGATTTTATCCATGCAAAAGTGCTTCAAAATACTAACAAATGGGAACCCATGGATGTAGCGTTTGTAGAGGGCGCGATTATGACAGCAGAACACGAAGAAAAGCTCAAAAAAATTCGTGGTCTTGCTACAAAGTTGGTAGCTATAGGATCCTGTGCGTGCAGCGCGCTGCCCAGTGGACAACGAAATAGATTTGACGCCACGACAAAAGAAGAGATTGCTTCTCTCCTCCTGCGATTCAAACAGGCAGAACGGGTAAAGTTTCTGCGCCAGGTAGTCACTGTAGATGATGAAGTGAATGGATGTCCTATGAATGAAAAACCATTTCTGGATTTATTAGATCGGTACCTGGTGGAATTTGGTATAGTTTCACGAGAAGGCACATATGCACAATCAAAATCTTGATCTTACAATAGAAGAAATCACAAAAATAGAAGGAACTGCATCAGTCGATTTAAAAATACGCCAAGGGGTGCTAACAGAATGCCATTTTGGCATCGTCGAAATGCAGCGATTCTTTCAGGAGGCTGTCAGAGGAAAAACTATCACTAACCTTCCCCACTTGCTCGCCCGCATTTGCGGTACCTGCAGCAATGCCCATTTATTGGCAAGCATTTCATCAGTTGAACATGGCCTTGGAATCTCAGCGTCTGCACAGACAATCCTTTTGAGAAAACTACTCAACTACGGTCTAATGATTAGAGATCACGGGCTTCACTTATATGTATTTGTATTGCCGGATTTGTTTAAACGGGAATCCATTTTAGCGTTTGATGAAAACAATGAGTTAGAACATGCTCTTGTACATGATTGTTTTGCAGTAAAAGAAGTTGGAAATACATTAAGTGTTCTGTCTGGAGGCAGAGCCGTGCATGCACCACTTCTTGCTGTTGGTGGATTCACAGAGGTACCAACAAAAGATTCTCTTATGGCGGTTCTCCCCAAATTACAGGAAATTCGACCTCGTATATTACGACTTATACAGGTTTTTGAAACGTGCACATTTGCATTAAATCAAGAGCTTAAGTTCCTTGCACTCACAAATCGGGATTTTTCATTTCTCGATGGAGAGGTTGTTTCCAGTGAAGGTGTCCATATTCCGGCCGACGCATTTGAGTCACATCTAAATCCACAAGACATCCCCTACTCACAGGCAACCGGATATTTGTTTGACGGACATGTCCATTTTGTCGGAGCGCTTGCTCGTGTAAATCTGAATATTGATGCCCTACATCCAAACACCAAACGAGATGCGGCAAAAGCTCTATCTCTCTTCCCTTCATCAAATATCTATCACAATAATCTGGCCCAAGCTATCGAAATGCTCCACAGTGTCGATGCAAGTATTGATCTCATCAACGAGTATCAGGCTATACAGGAAACTCCTGTTACGGTAACCCCAAAAGAGTCGACCGGAATTGGCATTATTGAAGCACCTCGAGGCACCCTGTTTCACAAAGTCGAAATGACTGCGGATGGAAAAGTCAAACAATCAAAAGTTATTGTTCCAACAGGACAAAATCAGATAGGCATAGAAGTTGCCATTCGTGAATGGGTTTCCAAACATACCGACCTTTCAAAAGAAGAATTAGAAAAAGAGATACAGAAAATAATTCGCGCATATGACCCCTGTATGTCGTGCGCAACTCATTTCCTCAAATTAAAAATTGAAAATTAGAAATTGTAAACAACACAAAATTGTATTCCCCTCTTGCCCTTTATAAAAAAGAAGAACTACAATGAATGTGGGTAATTTTATGGGAGTTTATAGACCATGCTTTTTTTCTCTGAACTTATTGGCAAGGCGGTGCATTCAGAAAACAACCATGTACATGGAAGACTTTCAGATATCATTTTCTTAAATGAGGAAACTCCTCGCATCACAAAAGTTGTTGTTGTGCATCCAAATAAGACAGTTCACACGATCGGTGTTGGCAGTTTACGAAGGATAAATCACCATATCGCTATCACTAAACCACAATTAAACCAGACAACGGCGCCAAATGAGCTTTCCGTTGCAAAAACACTGCTGGATCAACAAATTATTGATCTTGTCGGCAACAAGGTAGTTCGGGTGAATGATGTAGTCATTCAGGACCAGCCTCTCCTTTCTATTTCAGGGATAGATATCGGTATTCCCGGGTTACTTCGACGCCTTGGAATGGAAAGACCTATTCAAAAACTCGCATTGCTCTGTAATATGCCACTAGCGATGCAGTTATTGTCTTGGGGCGATGTACTGAATCTCGAACTTGAGCATGGACAGATTAAAATCAAACAACGCGAAGAAAAACTCGCAAAAATTCATGAAGAGGATCTTGCTGATTATCTTGAAATGACAAACGCACATAATGTACATAAATTTATAAGCACACTCGATCAGAAGAAAGCGGCAGAAGTTTTGGAAAGTCTAACTGTTAATTATCAGGTGGAAGTGTTTCAACGATTTGATCATGAGAAAGGAGCCGAGCTTATTGATTGTATAGATCCCGACGAAGCAGTAGATATTTTACTTGCGCTGGACCGAAGCAAACGGGACAAGATCATGAAAAAGCTACCAACCGAAAAACAACAGGAACTTCATCAGCTGATGACGTTTTCAAGAACTCCGGTTGGAAAACTTATGACGAGTGAGTTTTTCACCGTTTCAGGGACACAAACAGCAAAAGAGATTTTGAGAATCATAAAAAAAGAAACGAATGAATTCTCTTCATTTAGCGCTATATATGTGCTTAATCGGGATGATCAGTTAGTTGGAGTGTTCAGTCCACATGAACTTTTGATGCAAGAGCCGGATGCACAGGCATATAAATTTATGCTTCCTGAACCAATAGTTGCTCTATTAACCACCCCTATTGAGGTCATCATTTATAAACTGCTCAAATATAATATATCTGCGATCCCAGTAATAAATCGGGAGAAAAAAATCCTTGGTATTATTACGATTGATGATGTATCGGAGATAGTGCTGAAAAAAATTCAATAAACATGAATACCGTTTGGAAAACATTTAAACAACGATTTTTACTGTTTCTTGCTGTCTTTGGTCCAGCAACTATTACAGCGATGGCAGATAATGATGCGGCCGGTGTTGCCACATATCAATCAGCAGGGGCAATACTCGGTTATCCGATTTTATTTGTGTTGTTTATCATCACTTTCTTTCTTGGCATTACACAAGAGATGGGCATTAGGCTTGCCATAGTCACACGCAAAGGACTTGGAGATCTTATTCGCGAACATTATGGTGTGAAGGTATCCGTGTTTATTTTCGTCTGTTTATTCCTTGCCAATCTCGGGACAATTGTTGTTGATGTAGCGGCAGTTAAAATTTTAAGTGCACTCTTTCATATTCCGGTTTTCTTAAGCGTTATCGTTCTCGTTGGTATTGCCTTCATTGTGGTCATCAAAGGAAACTATAAAATTAATCAAAATATCATGCTTGTGGTGAGCTTATTTTATATTGCGTACATTGTATCTGCATTCAAGGCAAAACCTGACTGGGGAGCTGCGATCTCAAATCTTATCATTCCCAATGGTGTAGAGTTCACGGCAGAATATCTCCGCAATTACATTGTCATTGGATTAGGAGTCCTGGGAACAACCATTACGCCGTGGGGACAATTCTTCATCAGCAGCTTTGCATTTGATAAAAAAATCGAGACCAATAGGCTACGCTATTCACAGATAGAAACATACATGGGTGCGTTTATCACAAATTTCTTTTCATTTTTTATGATCGTTGCAACAGCCGCGACATTGTTTGCACACAATATCCCAATGGTATCAAGCGAACAAGCAGCGCTTGCCATTAAGCCATTTGCCGGAGATATTGCCATGATTATGTTCGCCATTGGCGTTTTAAATGCAGGATTTATGGGCATTATTACTGTCACGCTCTCAACGGCGTATGCCTTTGCTGAATTTTTTGGCCTTACGGGAAGTCTTGATGCATCATTTAATAGAGGGCGTGCATTCTATACTATTTTTGTTGTGCAACTTATTATGGCAGGTATTATCGTCATGATTCCATCGGTGTCACTACTTAGCCTTGCAGTATTTTCCCAAGGATTTAACGCCATGATGCTCCCTTTTATCTTTTATTACGTTATTAGACTCACCAACAATAAGGATATTATGGGCGAACACGTCAATAAACCATTCCAACAAAATATCGCTATAGGAGGCACTGTTATTATTTCCATCGCTTCACTGCTCACACTGTTGTTTGCTCTGCAGAAATAGCGGCAATAACATCCGGAAGTATTTGTTCAATGACTGCATGCTGTGGAATTCCAATGATTCGAATATGAGGAAGCATATGAATTTTTTTAAGTAGTTGCAAATGAAGACCCAGATCATAATCATGCACAGATGTGCTTTTGGTTGTGACAAACACATCAACGTCCGAATACTCGCATACACGATCAATTCCAACAACAGTATCAATGAGTATACTGCGCTGCTCAGGAGTAAATGTCTCAGTCGGATCGACCTCCTGAATATCAGCAACAGGGAATTCTTTTTTTAGAAATTGCACTAATCGGGATGGCATATCATCCCCTTCTACTCCCGCGTTTCCAATACAATATATATTCATATGCCGGATTGTCGTACCATATCTTTTGTATTCCTAAGCGCACGTAACGTAAACATACGAAGATTTTTCACCTGAGTGGCAGACAGCACAGCACACACATATCCCCAGTGAATACTCACCCAATCCCCCACAGAGGCCGCTACATCAACACAGGAAAGCGTGAGCAATTGTGGCACTCCAAGCCGCAGTGATTCGTTTTCATAGACAAGCGGTTCCACTCGAGCAACAACAGTTACGCCATTCACACTCATCACCTTCCCCCAGGAAATTCTACACTGGTCCATTGTTGATAGTGTATGTGTTATAGCGTGGTGGCCTGTTCTCATATAGATAGATAACACATGATCAGTATGAGTTGGCATACCATGACTCATAAGCGATGTTGCCAATGATGCAAAATTGGAATGAGACATTTTTTTGCGTACTTCAAGAGCATTTTCCACATGGGAAACCAGAGCTTTTTTAGTAACATGTTGAGTTAAAGCATTCCCCAACCAATATGCTTCTACGACCCTACGGTCGAACGGATCTCGTATGTTGTTTTCAGAAGCTATCAGAATCAAATATGCATACAATGTATCAAATTGAGAGAGAATTTCGGATAAGCCTGGATCCGTATGTTGTTCATGCAGATATCCGAGTAAGTCAGATTGCTTTTCCGGCCCACAGTAATGATAGAGATTTGGTGCAAAAGCATACCGTCCGCACAGAGTTAGCCCATTTACATCCTTCATGCTTCATCAATTGTGTGGCTTTTTCGGTATTCACTCAATATACAGATCACACCAAATACGATGAAACTAAATGATAGTATCTGACCGTCCTTAAATGGCTTCAAAAGCACGAATCGAGTTAATATGGCTGTAATGACAGGTGCTAGTACTAATACACATGAAACGACAACTGCAGGGGCTTTCGCAAGTGCGTTATACCAGGAAACCATATATGCCATCAAAAGAAGAGCACTTACAAACAATGGTGCAACCGCGTATGTACTGGGGTGCACAAGTACACCAGTTTTACCCATAAAGACAATCGACAAAAAAAGAAGCGGTAGCCCGAACACCATTCTCCCCCACGAAACGATAAGTGGAGAGACATCCGTGAGTATCTTTTTTGCAAGTATCTGCTCAAAAGACCATAATACTGTTGCCAACAATACAAGCCACGTTCCCAGTTTAGGCACAATACTCACCCCGCCACCAAAATAGAACATACCTAACAACAATAATGCATATCCCAAAAACTGCACACGTCTGATCCGTTCTCCCAACAATGGAACTGCCAACAGTACCACCCAAAGAAACAATGATTTCTGGATGATGTTGCTATTTACTGCTCCAATTTGAGCTAAACCTGTGAAAAATAGAGCAAAGGGAATTCCACCCCCTACTATACCAACAAGTACGAGCATCCCCCATTGTTTCGATGTCAGCTCACGAATTTTTTGCATAGGAGATTGTCCTAGTAGTACTATGGTAAACAAAAGCGCAACAATGGTATTGCGGACGAATGCAAAAATCAGTGGATCTACTTTTGACACAAATACTCCGTTGGCAAAAATAGATATTCCTGATATCAATGCAGTAAGTAAAGCAAATCGAATTCCTTGTTTCATATACCTCCTAATCAATGTTTTTTTGTTCTATCATATGTGTACTAGGTACTTTTCCAAGCGCAATATCTCCATATACTTCTAGTAAATCTCCTACTTTCACATCCGCAATCATGGATATTCGCACCGTTCGTCCATCATCCATAAGTGCAATAGTACCATGCAATTCTTTAACTCTTCTTACAAGTTGGATGCACATGCACTCACAGTATACCGTATGCTATACCTTCTGTAAAAATATACAAAACGGATTATCCGCTTATCCCTTGCGCTCTAGTTCTTTTACAGTTTATGATGGACATATGGTTCGTAATGTCTGTCCTGAAAGGAGGTGACACACATATGGCAAAAAAGAAAGTTGTTGTCCGCTCTGCACCGAAATCAAAGCCGGCATTTGATACGATGAGTGTCACCGTCCTGTTAGTTATGGCAGTTTTTGGTGGGTTGGTCGGATATTATATCGGCAAAGGAGCAACATCACCTCAAGCTGTTTCTCTCAAAGAGGCTGCAGTTATGATGAAAGAAAAAGGAATGATGATGGAAGATTCCGGCCGATTAATGGAAGAAAGAGGAAAGAAATACAATGATACTGATTTAATAGATAAAGGCCGCATGATGATGGAAGGCGGGTCAGTCATTTCCGGCAAGGGTGTCGGAATGATGGGTATGATGAACGAGTATTAAACGTTCGCGCGCGAATGTTTAGGATAAGAAATCCCCCGTGTTATAAGCGGGGGTTTTCTTTGTGTCGAGATTATTACAGATATAACGCTACTGTCATATTCCAAAATATGTGTACCAAAATAGGAGCTACCAACGAACCAGTTGAGGCAAACAACATACTGTTGGCAAATGCGAGCACAAAGTCTGTTATAAAAAACAACACGAGCGTCGATCCGGTCAAATGATTAGATGTAACAAGAATAGGAATATGAAGTAATACAAACAGTACTGATCCTATAAAGGCACTATAAGAAAGGTTTTTTGTTTTCTCATATATTCTACTAAACACAAAGCCTCGGCTTAGGATCTCTTCAGAAAGTGCTGTTGCCAGAGAAATAATTAACAAAAAAAAGCCATATTCTTTAAAAGCGGCAATTGGAGTCACATCCACTTTACCGTATTTCATCGCATGGGCAGCAATACCTTCTATTGCAAATACCATTCCAAATCCAAGACCAATGTATATACTGTTGAAAATATTCCGCGTTGTTAATCCGATTGATTCAAGCGTTCTACGCTCTTTCCTTTGAATAAACCACAACACAGGACCAACAAATACCATAGGTTTTGCCACAAACTCATCAAACCACTCAGGAAGATGCAAAAAGTATCTATAAAGACTCCAAATCAACAATACCCATGCCCATGTCTGATATATAGGCTCGAGTGAAGAACTGCTTGTATCAACTTTTTTTGTGATTTTTGCCATTACTTATAACAATAATGCGTTTCAGGCTGCTTCGCAAGATCGGAAAAATCAATCACGATTGTGTCGAATTACTTTCGTGTCCCCGACTGCCTGATCCATTGTTTCAATTATCATTTGAATAAGGACTTTTGCCTGCTCTATTGAGAGAGCACGATAGTTATGTGGAAAATAGTGAAACACCAAATTTCTGCCATTTTTCCATGTATGCCAAAGCCGGGTTGCCAAGTCTTTACCGAATCGGGTAACAATTTGTTCATACGCACTTCTTCTGCCTAATTTTTTGGCTAAATTAGGACTTAGGGCTTTCCCAATTCTAAAATGATCGCTTTCATAATCTCGTATATCAATAATGTCCAAATCCAAAAATAAATCCTTTAAGAATCCTTCATATAACTTAGCATACGGAAAGACTAAATAAGAATAATCAGTAGGCTCTTCATTTGCATGATTCACGCTATCATGTAAAAGGAACGATCCATCACCAGCAAGAACACGTTTAGGTTGAGAAAGGTAATTCCAAAGCGCTGATCCCTGTTTAATTTCCATGACCATGTGTTATCTGATAAATAAAAATGATAGTAACCCAAAGCAAATACAGAGGCCAATGAGAATTTGTTTTTGAGTTTTTCGGTCTACTGGCACAGCAATCATGCTATACCAACTAGAAAGGTCACCACTCAGCCTCCATTGTCCTATTTGCCATAGCAACATCGTCAGATAAAGGCTTAATACTAATCCGCTGGCCAACGCACTTCCTGAAGACGTTACGATAAAAAAACAAACGGCAATAAACGAGAAGAAAAATAACATGCCACGAAAAGGCGAAGGATTTAAATCGAAAAATATTTCAGCAATATCCAAGAAAAAGACTCCTAATATCCCACCAATTATATAGAGTATCGTATCGATATTTGGATGGATAGTCCATTTAAGGATGGCGGTAATCAAAAGATATACAACAGATACGACGATAAAAACAGTTGGCTTTCTTTTTATAATCTCCTGTATATGTTGAAGATCCATATGTATATAGTACTGTCACTCTTCTCCGTTTTTCAACTTTTTCATTTTCCACATAAAAAGTTTAGGTTTACTGTTTGCATTTGCATCTTTCACAAACGTCATGGCTTTTTCCAGGATAGCTCGAGGAACCGTTTTTGCCAAGCGTATGTATAGAGATTTATGGGTATAATCCCCAAGTTGTTCTGCCAAATATATACCATATGATTGAAACTCACGAGATATATATTTATCTTCTACCGGGTTAAACTTAAGAAGTATCTGACCGATACTCTGCATATCTGATGATTTTTTTGTTGACATACCTAGTTAAATCGATTCATTGTCTTATCCACTCCATCAACTAGTGTCATTCGAATCGCCTCAACTGCATGCTTGATGAGTTTTTTGAGATCACCTGCTTCTGATTGTGTAAACCGAGAGAGTACAAATGTAATAACGTTCCTGTGTCCCATATTCTGATCTGTACCCTTTTTAAGATCCTCTTTTCCTCTACCTATCCCTAATCGGAAGCGGAGGAACTTATCTGTACCTAAATGGTTCATAATTGATTCAACGCCGTTATGACCTGCCGTACCTCCTCGTTCCCGAATACGGATTTTTCCCATAGGCAGATCTAAATCATCGTGTATAACCCAAATGTCTGATGGTTCTATTTTATAAAACTCAACTAATTTCTTAACGGCTTCTCCAGAGTTATTCATAAACGTCACGGGCTTTACCAATAACACATCCCCAACCTTTGCGACATATGCCATACGCTTCATATCCTCTGTCCATGCAAGTGTATCTCGACCAATTTCTCGAGCAAGTTTATCAATAACCATAAATCCAATATTATGCCTTGTATCCTCGTAATCAACACCCGGGTTTCCAAGACCTACAATCATTTTCATAAGAAACCGTCCTTTCAATCCAATAGTACCATATTCATATGACTCTATGACAATACACCCAAACACGACAACACGTGACAGACGCATGATGAGTACTCTCTATATCATGGTTCTATCACGTGTGTGTTACTACTTCAGTTTTGCCAATTGTTTCTCTGCAATATCTCCTACAAATGGAGCTTTATACATTTCACCCTGGAATGCTTTCCACATACATACAATCCACAGGATAAAAGATGCAAGAGAAAGAAGTAGACCTGCTAACCATCCTAAAATCGGAATAAATCCAAGCGCGATATTGATCACAAAAATGCCACCAAACAAAACGGTTGATTGCATCGCGTGAAATCGCACAAATTTACTCTGTTTTTCCACCAGAAGAAAAATCACACCGGTGATAAATCCGAGTAAATAGGATGCTGCCGCCATCAAATTTTCATTTCCTTTCGCTTCTGCCATAGTTATTATTCACCTCCTTTAGAAGCTCTTTACGAGCGTTTGCGAGTATTAGAGACTCTTACGTCCCCCATGAATCGCTCTTCAAGCCGCGCTACGAATAGTAGATACGGCGAGAAGAAAGATTAGGAGGGCATAATTCTCACTCCATATCCACCGTATCACGCCTGAAAAAATACTGTCAATACCCCTTACACGGATTCAGACGATTGGTGGCTTTACCCAAGGAGGGTACAAAGGATTCGCAGCGCCAATGATTGATTCACTAAACACCAATTATGGTGACCGTTAATATACGTAATCTGAGCATGTTTAATCCGCTCAGATAACTGTTTGATATACGAAGGAGGCAGTAATTCATCTTGCTTCGCCCAGATGATATGTACCGGTATGGGTATATTTGACAGTATCTGTTCATCATTACATAGACATTGCGTTATGGTCTGAATAATAGGTCGCAGTGGATTTCGTACTAATACACATCCTACATCAAGCAACAATTTTTTTAAAATTACTGTATCTTTTTCCTTTGCGAGTCGTGAAATTGCGCTATACACCATCGTAGGATATTTTTTCACAATATCAGATTGTTGAAATGCAATTCCAATCGGATTACAGCCTATTACCCTCGATACATGGGTACTACTTGCAGCCATATATAAAGCTATTCCACCACCAAACGAATGCCCTATGGCAGTTACATTTTGCCAGTGTATATCTCGTAATAATTCATCAAACAGGTGTGCATACTGTGGAAGAGATAATACGAACCGCGATCGGGATTTTCCAAATGGAGGGATATCAGGGATAAGGATCGCATATTTTTTTGATAGGCCAAGTAGTAATTCTTCGAATATGAATGGGTCGACCCATGTACCATGTAAAAATAGTATTTTTCTTCCGCTACCAATAATACGGTATCGCACTGATTGTCCCGGAATACAAGTACTTTTAAATACAGAATCAATCATCGAAAGAGATCTTTTAAGAGGGCCTGAAGTTTTTTATTTATATGTTTTAATTCAAGTGTTTTTAATTGTTTTTTCTTTTTATCATATAAATGCCCTCCCATAATATATCCAGGCATTTTGCTTAATGATTTTCGGAAAAATAATACGGGTAGACTTGCCTGAACGTACTGTTGTGCCACCTTCAATTTACCTTGTGCTCGAAGTCTACGCAGCGAAACTATATAGACAGTCTCCCGAAGCATCGATAAGGTTATACCCTGTTTATACAATCGCAGACTCAAATCAACATCTTCATTAAAATCATGCTTCGTATCATACCCACCAACTGCAAAAAATACATCCTTACGAATAACTGTTAACGGTCCTGGAGCAAGTTGTCGTTTTAACCGAATAGAACTTTCAAGTACAAGATTCCAAAATAGTACAAGAAGTGCATCTCCTATTTCAGTAGAATCAGGCGTACACCATGAAGTAAAAAAAGTTGGTGATTCTTTTTTTATATATGCATCCACTTGTGACAAACAATATGGCAGTATTATGCTGTCAGCATCTATAAAAAGAAGCCATTCCCCTTTTGCTTTAGAAGCACCAAGATTGCGTTGAACAGGAAGGCTGCGTTTTTCGCTGATTATTGTTGTAAGAGATGGCAACTTGTGAACAAATGATGCTGCAACAGTAAGTGTTGCATCTTTTGATTTTCCATCCACAACAATCACTTCAAAATTTGTATTTGTTTGAGTAGACAATGATGTAAGTAAATTTGGAAGAAATTTTTCCTCATTCAATGCAGGGATGATGATTGAAAACTTTGGAGCTTTCATACGTGACCATATTATACAGGATTTTATACGTAAACGTCTAAAATCAGATTACTGATGATTGTTTTTGCCCTGTAAACATTGTCTGAAGTTCTTCTACTGTGGTCGCCTGTTGTGGTGATTTATCCGTTCGTATACGTACCAATCGAGGAAACCTCACAGCTATTCCGGCTCCATGTGTGGAAGATTTTGTTAAATCATCTCCAGCTATTTCCACGACAATCTGAGGGTGAACCCACACATCAGGTGTAAATTGCTTATTCACATCTGCATATTCTTTTGGTTTATCTTTCACTTTAATTGATTCGAGTGACATATTCAGTGTTTTCCACATGTCATCTGTCACGCCTGTACCTATTTTTGTTACGGTTACGATGGTATCTGCGCGCCTCACGCCTACAAGAAACATACCGATTCCAAATCCTGAGCGTTTCCCTTCCCCTCTGGAATATCCCATGATGACGGCATCTATCGTATCGGTCAATTTACCGGCTTTTCCTTCTTCTTCCTTAAATTTTACCCAGGCATAATTTTTACGTCCAGGTTCATAGCCACTATCCCATTTTTTAATAACAACCCCTTCAAGGCCTTTTTTTAATTGTTCATCGTGGTACTCACGAAGCGTTTGAGCATCTCTCGTACGTATAAAGGGAGACTGAGACAGCAATATTTTGGGAGCGAGTGTTTCTTCTAGAATTTTTTTCCTGTCTCGGAGTGGCGTACTAAGTAGGTCCTGCCCATTTTTGTAGAGAATATCAAATACAAAAAATCGAAGTGGCATACGTTTTGACGTTTCTTTTATGTCATGTTTGCGCTTACGCGTCATCGTTTCTTGAAATGTGGCTAGTTTGCCGCTCTCCATGTCAATTCCTACTGCTTCGCAGTCTAAAATCGCATCATCGGCATTCAATTCTCTGCCTATTGATTCAAGCTCAGGATACATTGCCGTAGTATTTTCCAAATTTCTTGAATACGTACGCACCTCTGATTTTTTACTTTCAACGTTTGACTTCTTATAATGTATTTGAACCCTTACTCCATCATATTTAGGCTCAACCGCAACTTCACCCATTTTTTCAATCATTTCATCAGCAGTTGGAATTCGTTGACATAAAGCTGAAAGAATGGGTGCCCCTACACGTGCGTGTATACGTGAGATACCGTTGATACCATGCTGTTTTATTGCCGTTGCGATATACCCTATATCGGGTCGTACATTAAATGCTCGTTCAAGTTCACTGCGATGCGATTTATCGCCAGTCAACATCCACGAACAGGCATCAAGCATTGTCATATCAGAAAACCCTAAGCGAAGTTTATCTAACGGAATGCGGACAATGTATCGAGCAGACAGTGGATCGACCGATTGGATAAGTTGAGAAAGAATTTGTATTTTCTCATCTTGAGAGCCCTCGCCACTGGTGTCAGCGAGTTTCCGTAGGAGTTCAAAAACTTCTAAAACCGTATACGGTTTTAGATTATGAGAAATTGAATGCTTGAATTGTACCAACTCCTGAGCAGCTGTGCCTAAATCCCCTATCTTTTTAAAAGACCGCACCACATCCTCAGCATCAATCTCATAGCCTTTTGCAACTGCACGAATCATCATCTTATCTGCAATGCCAAATTCTACTGATTCATATTGTGGGGCGACTCTACCCTGAAGTAAGTAGCACAAATTTCCAATTTCATCAGCATCAGCCTCAGCAAATACGTTTGACAAAAGCACGGTCATATCAGTCCGAGAAGAGGTTTCTTCAATAGACTTCATGTATGAGGCGAGCTTGGAGAATTTCATCTGATGAAGAGAAAATACGCAGCGATGATAAGAGCAAAAAAGACTATGCCAAACCCAAGAGCGACATATCCTTCCGATTCATGTTTGGTAATTTTTTCCAACCCCTGAATAACCACAATGAGCGCAAAAAATGACGGAATAATTAAAAAAGCATATGTGATTCCAGCGCTATCCATAGTTAGATAATCCAATCGAGCAACGATAAACGAATAATCAAATAATTGAATTAATCCAAAAATATGTATTGGATTATCGGATTATTGGATTATTAGGAATTGGTTTTTAACGTATACCTCACTCCTTTTGTCGTCCCCTCTTTTTTAACTATACCTTTTTTCATCAGGTCCTTCAATTCTCGAAGCACTGTATCTTCCGAAATCATTGGAAATAATTCAAAAAATGCTTTATTTTGCAAAAATCCGTTTTCCTGAATAAACTCAACAATTTTAATCTGCCGTTCTGTAAGTGTCATCTGTTGCCCGCCTAATGATTTCTTCATTTTTAAGTCAGTAGAGAGAGACTTTACTTTCTCCTTTATACGAGTCAATTCAATCGCAAGTCCCTCTATAAAATATTCAAGCCATGGGGTAATATCTCCATTTAATTTTCCGACCTGTTGCAATGACTCGTAATAGGCAATAGGTTCCCGATCATAATGCTCCTCAAGAGAAAAAAATCGCTTAATATCATATCCTGCTTTCGTGAGCACCATAGTAGCCACAGCGCGGGCTACTCTCCCATTACCATCTATAAATGGATGGATACGAACAGTTTCATAATGAGCAATGCCGGCCTTTAAAACCACGTGTAACTCTTCGGAGGTCGTCGTATTTAACCACTGCAAAAAAGAGGTGATAAGAAACGGAACTTCTATTGCTGGCGGCGGTCTAAATGTTATCTCCCCCGTTAAGCTGTTTTTTACCACCACCTGTGTTTTACGAAACACTCCGACCGCATCATCAGGTAATATTCTATGTACTGTTAACTCATGAATATGCTTAATCATTTCAGAACTGATTTCCTGTTTTTCATATTCTTCTATAAACTTAAGGACATTTCTATAATTGAGAACTTCCTGAATATCCCGTTCTCTCCCGACAATTTTTGCGCCTGCCAATACTTTTTCTGCCTCATGAATCGTGAGTTCGTTTCCCTCAATATGTGTCCCATGATGAACAGTACGCACCAGGGCATCCTCACGGAATTTAGCTTCCCATGCAGGCACGAGAGGAGCATTTTCAATAACTTCTTTTGCCGCTTCTATAATTCCAATATATTTTAAAATTTTATTTGTAATGGAGAATGTAGGTTTATACATAATACCCGTGATAATCTGAGGTTGATATTCCCGCAGAATACCCGTATAATACCCGCATGGCATCAAAAAAGCAAGATGATTCAAAACTTACACTGGCTGTGTTTAAGCAAATGCTTACGCTTACAACAAGCGGACTTGGACTTGTCGCTGCACTTGCATGGAATAACGCTATTCAGGAAGTAGTAGAGACGTACATAAAACCATTTATTCCAAATGCAGGCCTGATTTCGCTTATTCTCTACGCTGTGATTATGACAGTGATTGCTGTTATTGTGACTGTAAATCTTTCGAAGATCGTAGAGAAATTAGAGCGGTAACTTCTGAGGCTACCCTACGTAGATACGCTTCATGGTTTTGGGTATTTGGTTTGCCAAATCAGTTGCATTAAAAAACGGTCCAACGGTTGTATATAATTCGTCTCCCGCCATCTTATTTATAAAACTTCCAGCCATAGCAGATAGGAGCGGATCATTCATGCAAGCAAGCGCTGCGATAAGTCCAGCCAATACATCTCCTGTTCCCCCCTTCGTCATCCCGGCGTTTCCTCCTACAACAACGTGAGTATCCTTTCCGTTAGAAACTGTGTCCTGTTGCCCTTTTAATACCACGATACAGTCATATTTTTTCGCAAAGGCCGACACAATATCTTCTGTTTGACCTGAGATTTCATTCTGTATATATCCCGATTGTGACTGCTTGTGTAGTAGTAATTCAAACTCGCCATGATGAGGTGTTAAAATCGCCTTCGAAGGAATACTAGATAAATCCATCATTTGAAGTGCTCCTGCATCTATAACCCACTGTTTATTCGGATATGTTCGAAGAAG
>CAYSEV010000011.1:28401-36628 GCA_964430295.1 uncultured Gammaproteobacteria bacterium | reverse complement strand
AAGATTAGGGATAATACTTTACAAAAAGTGCCATATTTAGGTATAATAGGGGATCGGGAAGCTGGAGCGGGCGAATTGTCTGTCCGAACCAGAAGTGGTGAAGATCTCAAAGCCATGAGCGTTGAGGCTTTTATCACCCGATTGACACGCGAGATTGAGCATAAACATTAAACACTATCGGATCAATTATCAGATCACCAGCGCACAGTTGCGCCTGCTTGACGAAGAAGGAAAGCAGATCGGTGTGATGACTAAACTTGAAGCCTTGCAGAAGGCTAAGGAATTGAATTTTGATGTTGTTGAAGTGAACTCAAAAGCAAATCCGCCTGTTGCAAAGCTGATTGATTTTAAAAAATTTAAATATCAGGAAGCAAAAAAAGAACGGGAAAGTAAAAAGAATCAAAAAAATGTAGGAGTCAAAGAAATTCGACTTCGACCGTTTATCGGTCAGCATGATTTTGATACGCGGGTGGCAAAAGCGATTGAATGGCTGGGACATGGCGATCAGGTAAAGATAGTCGTGTTCTTTAAGGGAAGAGAAATAACCCGCAAAGAATTCGGATTCGAGATTATGAGGAAACTCATAGGGTTACTTGGAAATGTAAAAATTGTCCGGGAACCGAGAATCGAAGGAAAAACATTGACAGCCATGGTCATTGCGGAAAAGAAAAAGGAATAATAAATTCGGCAGGTTTGGGAATATTGATTTAAAGAAAGTAGGATTATACCCCTTCGGGTATATTGATCTTTACAGAAAGTAGGATTATGTCAAAAGTAAAAACAAAAAAAATTGTAAAAAAGAGATTTAAAATTACCAAGAACGGTAAAGTCATGCATCGTGCACAAGGAGCACGTCATATTCGAAGCCGAAAAAATAAGGCTCGACAACGACGACAGGATGCACCACATCAGGTAACCAATACACGCATAAAAACGAAAGTAAAGCGTTTCTTGGAGACATAACATTGATGTTTTTTAAAAGGAGTATCGTATGAGAGTAAAACGAGGAATTACAGCACACGCAAAACACAAGAAATTATTGGTAGCAAACAAAGGCTACCGAATGACAAAACGCAGACTCGTGCGCGTCGCACGCCAGGCATATAACCATGCAGGTGAATACGCATTTGCGGGAAGAAAACTTCGAAAGCGTGACTTCCGATCACTGTGGATTTCCAGAATTTCTGAAGTAGTGAAACAAAATGACACAACGTACAGTGTGTTCATGAACCAACTCAAAAAAGCAAATATCGAAATTGATCGCAAAATGCTTGCCAGTTTGATCATGGATCATCCTGAAAGCTTTACCGCAGTCTTTAAAACGGCAACAGCCGTTAACTAAAGCGCGGGAATTCACAAGAACTGTAAAAATCCCGCTACAGCGGGATTTTTTGTTGAGCAGTTAATAAGCGATCACATTCGCGATGTTTACTGTCAACGATCGGAGCGTAAGCTGGATTCACTTTGGTGACGTTTTTAAATTCTTGATAATAGTGCATAACACACATATACTTATGAACATGCAAGGAGATATATTATCTGCGCAAAATATGCAAAGTCTCTTACTGGAGATTCAAGGCAACGTGCTTGAAGAAATTCAAAAGAGTACCCTTCCGGCAGACGAGCTGCGCATACTGCATCTGGGATCTAAAAGCGAATTTTCCAGAATATCAAAGAATATTGCACATATACCAAAGGAAGATAAAACTCAGATAGGAATATTCATTAACGAAGTTAAACAAAGTATTGAAAAGGCACTGCTGCAAAAAACAGATACTCATAAAAAGAACGTTACATCTGTTTGGGTTGATGCAACAATGCCAGGAATACGACCGATACAGGGACATCTTCACCCGACAACGTTAGTCATTCGTGAAATGAATCGGATATTTCAGAATATGGGTTTTAGCGTTGCAGACGGTCCGGAGATTGAAACAGATGAATATAATTACAACAGATTGAATCTTCCATTGGATCACCCTGCACGAGACCTACAGGATTCGCTCTACATTGAAGAGCCAAATTGGCTTCTTCGTACCCACACATCATCGGTTGAAAGCCACTTGCTTGCAGAAGTAAAACCACCGTTTCGATACGTCATACCCGGCAAGGTATATCGGTTTGAAAATGCAAACGCGACGAATAACATCATGTTTTATCAATATGAAGGCATGGCAGTAGGCCGCGATATCACAATGGCGGAACTCAAAGGAACTCTGGACCAATTTGTAAAACAATTTTTTGGCAGCGACCGTGAAACCAGATTCCGTTGTAAATATTATCCACAGGTGGACCCGGGGGTTGGTGTTGATATCAGCTGTATCTTTTGCCATAAGAAAGGGTGTACGGTCTGCAAAGGAAGAGGGTGGATTGAAATGCTTGGGGCAGGCATGGTACACCCAAACATGTTTACCAAAGCAGGACTTAACCCCAACGAATTTACAGGATTTGCCTGGGGCATGGGGTTGGATCGTATTGTAATGCAACGATATGGAATTTCCGATATCCGTTCTTTATATAATGGTGATATCGGGTATAGCGAATAAACGTATATGAATGTACCACTGCAATGGTTATCAGATTATGTAGCACTTCCTAAATCGGAAGTTACTCTAACAGATAAACTGACGATGGTCGGTCACATGTTGGATAAACGTAAAGTTGTTGGGAGTAGTGTGGTTATAGATCTGGAGCTTCGAGGGAACAGAGCGGATATGTTTGGCCTTATCGGTGTAGCACGTGATGTAAGTGCCTGTTTTAATACAACACTCACACTCCCACCTGTTGCAACCCTTCCTAAAACAGATCCGAAATCTCCCCTTGTGCGCTCTGACGTTTCTGTAAAGGGCCTGGTGAAACGCTATATAGCATTGACACTTTCTGTGAATGTAGAACCATCCCCCGCATGGCTTGCAGACCGCCTTACCCAGTATGGCATTGAACCTATTAACAACATTGTTGATGTTACAAACTACGTCATGATAGAAACAGGCCACCCGATGCATGCATTTGATTTGGATACGTTAGACGGGGGAGCACTCGTCCTTCGTATGGCAAAATCACAAGAGTCCTTTGATACAATCGCACAAGGGACAACCCTAAAATTAACTACTCACGATATCGCAATTTGTGATGCATCCCGCGTGCAATGTATAACCTGTATTGGCGGCGCAGCTTCAAAAGTTACCCAAAAAACAAGGCATATTTTACTAGAAACAGCGGTCTATGATGCGGCTTCAAGCAGACGAACGGCCCGTAGGCATAAAATAGCAACAGAGAGCGGCAACAGACATGAAAAACATCAGGATCCTGCAGAGTTGCCGTTTGCTTTGGCACGTGCTGTGTATTTACTTAAAGAGATTGCCGGTGGCAGTGTTACAAGTCTTGTTTCTGATTATTATCCGACACCCGTAGAGCCCATGAGGATTGATTTCTATCCGAGTCATCTGGAAAAGCTTGTTGGGATCCAGATACCTGAAAAGACCTGCATTTCGATTTTGAAATCATTGGATTTTCACGGTGATATTAAAAAGGACCATATCACCGTAACGGTTCCGACATTTCGCACGGATGTACTGCAGGAGGCGGATGTTATAGAAGAAATTATCCGTATATATGGCTATGAACATATTCCTGTTAAAACCATGTCCGGGGAACTTCCTACCGTTGGGACACCCGCACATCTGCAGTTTCAGGAAAAGGTGCAAACCTTGTTGAAAGAGCTTACCCTGAATGAGGTTATTACAGGTACGTTGATGGATAACGATCGTATATCAGAGTATGCTGTACATGGAACATTCGAACCGTCTGTAAAACTTATTAATGCACCGGACCCGCAGATAGCCACACTACGTCCATCACTTCTGCCAAATCTGGTTGAGTATGCCAAACGAAGCCTGAGTTTCAGAACAGAACGAATTGCGCTGTTTGAAATTGGAAAGGTGTATGTCCAACCCAAACTCAAACACTATACAGAACACACACGTGTGGGTATTCTCATGGGCGGATCTGTACCTTCATCGTGGCAACGCCCAGCTTCGGCTGTCACGTTTTTTGACCTCAAAGGAGTTGTAGAATCTTTGTTTTCACATCTGGGTGTATCCGTGACCATGAAAGAAGAAAGCAATCATCCTAGCCTTGTACATCCGGGTATTCGATTTCTATCAGGGAAAACTGAGATTGGAACCATGGGCACAATCGACCCAAATGTATTAAAAAAACTTGGGATTGCAACTGATTTATATTATGCGGACATAGATCTGGAACGATTACAGACGATTAAACCTTCGCCTGTACAGCCATATACAACTGCACCGCTCTATCCGCCAATTGTCGAGGATTTTTCATTTACCGTCCCTGAATCGTTTACTATAGCTCCCTGTATAGAGGCATTTTCCGCCCTTCATCCTATGATTACATCTGTGGAACTTCGTGATACATATAAAGATAAACGAATGCTTCGGGTTATCTACAGTGATCAGAACAAAACATTATCAGGTGAAGATATAGCGCCGATTAGGAAAAAGCTTATCGAATTGGCCGAAGGTACATTTGGCCTGATTCTAAAAACAGAATGATGTCCAAACACCTACTTATTGGAATTTCCGGCGGGATTGCCGCTGTCAAAATCCCAAAACTTCTACAGACGCTCAAACAGGATGAGATTGACGTCGAGGTGATAGAAACTCACAGTGCGACACGAATACTTCCTCCACAGATAATTTCCGACATAACCGGAAAACCTGTTTATATCAATATGTATCCACCTGAATTTAACCCTCAGGCTGTTTTGAACGCACGAGTTGTAGAGCATATTTCTCTGGCAGGGGATGCTTCCTTGTTTGTGATTGCACCTGCAACCGCAAATGTCATTGCAAAACTTGCCCATGGAATTGCTGATGATTATCTGACCACGACTGCTCTTGCCGTAACATGTCCTATTCTGATTTGCCCTTCTATGAATACACACATGTGGCAACACCCTGCCACGCAAAAAAATGTACAAATATTGCGGTCATTTGGGCTTCATGTGCTTCCCCCTGACTGCGGAGATTTAGCCTGTGGGTATAGTGGAGAGGGGAGACTCCCTGACATAGATGCCATCTATGAACAAAGTATGTTACTGCTTGAGAGATCCCGTTCACTTGAAGGTAAGCGGGTACTCATCACAACAGGTGGAACAACAGAAAGTATAGACAGTGTTCGTACGATTTCCAATAAAAGCTCGGGGAAAATGGGAATAGCGATTGCACAAGCATGTTACCTGGCAGGAGCTACAGTTACCATTCTTCGGTCAGTAACGAGCGTCCGTTCACGATATGGCATACCTGAACATGAATTTGAATCCGCAGAGGATCTGGATTCGCTTTTGCAGACGCATGTGCCACATGCTGATATAGTGTTCCATGTTGCGGCAGTGTCTGATTTTTCCATAAAACATCCGTTTGTCGGAAAGCATTCAAGCAGCACCCCACTTCCGCTTGAACTGGAACCACGCAAAAAGCTCCTGGATACCATAAAGACAATAAATCCGAATGTATTCCTTGTTGCGTTTAAGGCGGAATACGGCCTGACTAATGATGAACTAGCTTCTGTTGCACAAAAAAGGCTGAAGGAGAGCGCATCGGATCTTATCATAGCCAATGATATTGGGCGGGACGGTGTCGGGTTTCAATCTGATCATAATGAAGTTGTGATGATACCGAAAGATGGGGTTCCGGAAGTATTACCTAAAGCCACAAAAACAGACATTGCAAGACAGGTTGTATCTAAGCTAGCAAAATATATATTACCCTGATTGAATCCGCATTGGAATGATCTATACGATGGATTATTGCAGTAATGTAAACTCGTCTCCGATTCCCGCCTTCGCGGGAATGACACTAAATTAATTATGGAGTAGGAGTTGGGGTAGATGTAGGTACGGGTGTGGGAGACGCATATGGTGTGTTTACCCCAATATGACGTTCTGCATCTGCAGTTTTTCCCGTATCATCTGTTACCTTTGCACGAATAACATGTGAACCATTCGGAATATTCAAAGTTTCGGTAAACTTTGCTTCTGAACGCTCCTTTTTCTTTTCACCGTCTACATAGAGTTCCACCTTCGTGATTGTATGCATACTGGATGCTTCAATTTTAAAAGATACATCATTGGAATTCACTTGCGCACGCTCATCCGGTTCCCGAAATGCAATAACGATCTCTTCGCCTCCGGAATACGTATCTTTTGGCGGATGGTATTTACTGTCGCTTTGTGTGGCTACCCATGCATCTATCCCTTCCTGCCACCTGTTCTTGTTGTCACCGGATACAGGATCACTTTCTGTAAATACGATAAACTTTTTGGTATCATATTCGCCCTTATTTATCTCAACTGAATTTGCCAGCTTATTGGTATCTTTGCGCGAAAGCTTCAGCGTTTGATATATGGGGGAAGCGTTTGTTGGCTCCGTGCCCTTGATAAATCGCTCTTTCCGTGTCGGGCTGCCATCAATCGGCTGACCGCCACTCAAGGTGTCTATATCTGTTTCTATTACCGTATCCGGTCTCACAAACGGCTCATCTTTCTTGCCTTTGAGTGCTTCCTGCATAATACGGTTCCAGATTGGGGCGGCTCCTGTAAGACCCGAGGCGAGAGCCGGACTCATGGGGGAATTATCATTATTTCCCACCCACGTACCAACGACAACAGAAGGAGTATATCCTACAGTCCAGTTATCCCGCTTATCATCTGTTGTACCGGTTTTTACGGCAACAGTTTTTCCTGGGATGACCAAATATGATTTCGGACCGAACACTTCTTTTCTGGCATCGTTGTCTGAAAGCATATCGGAAATAATATAGGCAATATCCGATGCTAGGACATTTCGGGGAGATGGAGCCTTGTATTGATATAATACAGAACCTTTTGAATCTTCTACTTTAAGAATTGATACAGGATCCATACGGAATCCTTCTGTGGCAAATACCCCAAACGCACTGGTGAGGTTAAGCAGTGTCACTTCACCACCTCCAAGTGTCATGGAAAGTCCTATACGGCTTATATTGGCATCTGTCGGCTCCAGTGTCGGAAGTCCCATATCGTACGCCAACCGAAGTGCGTCTTTTATGCCGACAAGTGCACTGAGCTTTACGGCTACGGTATTTATGGAATTACCTAAGGCATAGCGAAGGGTGACGGGACCTAAGAATTTGCCGTTATAATTTTTTGGATTATATTCAGGTTTTGTTTTATCTCCTGACGGATATTTGGTATCTACATCCATAAGCATGGTGGCTGCCGTATATCCTTTTTTTAGGGCTGCAGCGTAGGTAATAGGCTTAAGAGTAGATCCGGGTTGCCGTAAGCCTTGTGTGACTACGTTAAATTTAAAGCCGCTGCTGTCTGTGGCACTATAATCTTTTGAGCCGACCATAACCAAAATTTCCCCTGTTTTCGGGTCTATAACAGTTGCGGCACCATTTGATACTTTGAGATTTTTTGCTTTTGCCACTTCCTCTTTTACGATCGTCTGCGATTTTTCCTGTAGAGCCCAGTCAAGTGTAGTCGTCACGCGAAGGCCTCCGCCTTCCACTTTGTCGGCGCCAAACTTTTCCACCAACTGATCTTTGATATACGCAATAAAATGAGGTGCTTTCAGACTGTCTGAATCTTCTGCAAACTTATATGTTTCCAGTTGTTTTTTGGCATCTGATTCCTGTGTGGGTGTGATGTAGCCGTCTTCTCGCATGCGTCGCAGCACCTGCTCGGTCCTCCAGACATATGCCTTTGGCACACCGGTAAATGGAGAATACTGGGAAGGTGACTGTGGGAGACCCGCCAAAATAGCACATTCAACAAGTCCCAGCCCGCGGGCCGGCTTATTGAAATATAATTGTGCCGCGGATTCTACACCTACTGCCGTCCCACCATACGGCGCTTCATTTAAATACATAAGGAGAATATCGTCTTTTTTGTATTTCCTCTCAATCTGTATGGCAAGAATCGCTTCCTTAATTTTTCGGGGGAGTGAACGTTCATTTGTCAGAAGTACGTTCTTTACCAATTGCTGGGTAAGCGTTGAGCCTCCCTGACAATGCCGTAACAGGACACACGCCACCATCCCTCGGACAATTCCGGTTACAGAAAGTCCCTGATGTTTATAAAAATCCTTATCCTCAACCGCGATAGTGCCAAGTTTCAAGAAATTGGGAATATCTTCGTACTTTACGGGTAGCCTATTTT
>CAYSEV010000011.1:0-28391 GCA_964430295.1 uncultured Gammaproteobacteria bacterium | reverse complement strand
AATATGACTGTAGAAAGCCCATCTGTACGCCTGACCTTATCAGGACGGGGAAGATCTTTTGCATACCACGCAAAGAGAATGCCGACAAAAAGTGTTGCAACAACAAGCCCTATAAATGCGACCATTGCTATAGTGGCCCACGTGGATGTTTTGACTGTATGGAGACGGAGCGTTTTTTGCAGCTGCCGTTTATTGAACACATCGAGCATACAGATTATTGTAGGCTGATTTGACCGTTTTGACAACCTTATGATATGATCTGTTGTACAAGTTAATAGAAATGCATTGATGGAGATTCCAGTAGGCCCTATACAGTGACTACAAAGAGAGAGCAGGCGGTTGGTGCAAGACCTGTCGAATGTATAGAAGCCGAAATACCCTCCTGAGCAGTCCGATGAACAGATACGTAATCGAGACCGGGTAAGCCCGTAACAGCAAAAATACTGTGTTGCCTTTTGCAAAGCAGTTAATGAAGGCTAAAGATCACATCACCCGCCTCAGGTCGGGTTTTTTTGTGCTTTAGCGAAGTAAGGTGGTACCGTCCTCTTATACAAAGAGAACCCTTATATGTGTCCCGTCATGGGATGTGTATAAGGGTTTTTTTCGTGTTTGGAGGATATATGAATACTATTTTTTGGATGACAGATGAATTGTTCGCAAGAGCAAGATCAACAGATTGGAATGATATAGAGCAGTCATGCAAGGCGCTTATTTCCCTTATAGGACGGGAAGATAGAGGCCACAGGATTATTTCACCCGATACCTGCATAGGCCCGCTGGCCTCTTCGCTTGCAGGGACACGGTTTAGTGCTGTAATAGATTTAACGGATAACGGATGGTTGTCACAGGGGCTTGGAAGAGCACTGTGTAAGGATGTGCCCGTTGTAACAAATCTGCATATTAGTCGTCTTCGTGAAATCAGTGATCCGACACTTCCGACATCGGGACATATTATCCGCACCCCGAAGGAAGACATTGCGAATATTCGTGAGTTTGTTGATGTATCTAAGCCACTCGTTTTGGATGATGTATCCTTTAGCGGCAAAAGCAGTGAGCTCGTTATGCGACTGTTAGGTCTTGACCCAAAAGAAACCTCACACGGATTTCTGATTACAAATGTAGGGGAACTTGGACCTCGAATGAACGGGGCATGGACACGGTTAACCGATATGGGATCTACTGTTCATACAGGAGCTGTGATTAATACCTCAGAAGGGGACGACGGGTGGCATATAAAGGATTTTGTACGACAAGAAAGGCTTGGTCGCGCTTTGGGGCTTGTGCCTGTTATTCATGAGTTATTTAAAGATGCAAAAGAACATAAGGCACTGCTGCAGCAACTCTTTTCCCTTGAATCAACACGATCATTACTGTTTCCACATGCGATATCAGGTGAGGATTTATTGAATGTCGATCCTTCGCGTTTCATCAGAAGCGAATCATTTCGGAGAGAAGGCATGCATACGACAAATCCAAATCTGTTGACATCACCTGCTTTTTTGGAGCACATATCAACTGAATCGTTTGCGGCTCATATCGATGAAGTTAGTGAGTTACTTCATTCCATACAACATCTGACAAACCTTCCCGAAGGAAATATGAATGCGGTTGAGGGCATGAGTCGAATTGTTGAACGCGAGCTTCATCAGAATCCTCCTGAAAGGAGAGGACTATGAACCCTGAATTCTCTCATTTACCGGAGAGCATTGCGCACAAACCTATCATGGTACTGAGTGACTTTGATATGACGTTAGCGCATCACTATGTATTTTCTGACATATGGCAAACACATGTCCCTATCATAGATAAGGAACTGAAAGACATTCTAAAGCAGGGAAATATGGGGATTTGCATTGCCACAGCCAGAGGCGCTATGGAACCTGTTTCTTGGATGATCGGACATACGCTCTTACCTGACTCAATGCCCTTAGTTGTGGAAAATGGTGCTGCGCTTCTCTGGAACCGACCATCAATTTCCGCGAAGCCGCACATAGAAGTACTCATAACAGAACAGGAGGCTCATACGATTACGACATTGCAACATCAGTTGAACAGTATGATGGCTGATATTCCCGGCGTTCCAAAAGATCACACTGTTCGCATCAGATCTCATCGAATAGCCTCTATTGAACTTCGTGCTGAACATCTAAAGACACACGTGGGAACTGCCGAAGACTATCCGTTAGTACAATCTTTTTTATTTGAAAGGTTTCCAGAAATCTCTGATGTATGCACCATTAGCGCTACAGGCAGTTCACTGACTATTGAGCCAACATCCGTAAGTAAACGCATAGGAATATTGGCTGCACTTAACCGTGTGAATATCGATGTTAATTCCATATTTCCTATTGGTCTTGGAGACAACAGAAATGATACACCTATATTTTTGCTGGCTCGGGAGCTGGGTGGCATAGCCATTGGAGTGTCAAAAGATGTTGAACATTCAGTATGCGATCTCATCTTTGATGAGGCGGAACATATAACAAAACGTATCGTACAACACATTCAATCAACGCTACTATGACAACATTTTTATTGGACACAGATATAGGGACAGATGTTGATGATGCACTCGCTTTATCATGGCTTTTATCTATTAAAAAACACAAGCTTTTGGGTGTTATTGTGACAAATGGGCCCACGAAAATCCGGGCGCGTATAGCCAAGACTATACTCTTACATAAAGGAGCATCGAATATACCTGTCTTTAGAGGAGAATCACGATCAAAGACGCACGGCTGTGTCCCATTTGTTTCAGGAAAGGAAGGAAGGGGCATTGAATCGCAATCTCATGCCTTTCCACTTCGAACCATTCTCCCGATTCTCATGACTCAACCGGATCGTAGTGTTGTCTATATGTTGATTGCTCCTGCAACGTCGTGCAGCACACTCTTGGATATTCCTGAGGTCAGAAAAAAAATAAAATCAATTGTGTGCATGGGAGGCGTTTTGAATGGCGATCCTACAATGCCGACAGGAGAGCATAACATAGCAGCAGATCCAATCTCATTTGAAAGGATTTGTGCTGTGCATATACCTATATACATTGTGCCGTTGAATATGACACTTCAACACCAACTTTCAACAGCTGCGATGGCACAGATTGGAACATGTAACAATCCACTCGCGACACACATGTCTGCCTGGATACACGAATGGAGATCATGTACCAACTCGTTTGGCATAGCGGACCACTGGTTTAGGAATAAAATCTTACTCCATGATCCGCTCACCTGTCTGGCAGCCATACACAGAAGTGTATTTAGATGGAAACGTGTGAAAATCTCTGTATCTCCAAGTGGTTTGCTTCATATAGGAAAAGGGGAATCATTGAACATCGCAGTTTCCATAAAACAACATACAGTAAAAACGCTGATGCAACAAATCGTATCGAGTATAGTTACGCATAAAAATATGCTATAGTAAGGAGGATATATGGATCACATAGAGGAATTATTAACACGTGGTGTCGAAAATATTATCCCAGGCAAAGAAAAGTTGCGGGAACTTCTTGTAAGCGGCAAAAAACTGAATATTTATATTGGCATTGATCCAACTGCCACCAATATCCATATAGGGCATGCCGTGCCCCTTCGAAAGCTCAATGAATTTGCCAAGCTTGGTCACCATGTGACGTTTCTGATTGGTGATTTTACAGCTCTTATCGGAGATACATCGGATAAAGATACAGAAAGGCCGGTATTAACGACAGAACAAATCAACGCAAACTTTGAAACGTATAAAAAGCAGGCGGAAAAAGTATTGGATTTTTCAAAAATTACTGTTGTACACAATAGTGACTGGCTATCAAAACTGACATTTACCGAGATTGTAAAATTGTGTCAGCATTTTTCCGCAGGCGATTTTGTAAGTCGGGAGCTTATAAAAAAACGGTTAACTGAGGGCAAAAAAGTTGGGCTCCATGAGTTATTATATCCGGTCATGCAGGGATACGATAGTTACTTTATGGATACGGATATTCAGCTTGGTGGAACAGATCAGACATTTAACATGCAGGCAGGCAGAATACTGCAAAAGGATCTGCGACACAAAGAATCGTTTATTATTGCTAACGGCTTTTTGGAAGGGACAGACGGACGGAAAATGAGCAAATCATGGGGTAATGGCATATGGCTTACAGATCCGCCAGATGAGATGTTTGGAAAAGTTATGTCCCTTCGTGACGATCTGATTGTTCAATACTTTACGCTTTCTACAAATGTCAGTATGGAGACAATTGAACAGATTAACGAACGACTAAAACATGGCGAAAATCCAATGAAGCTCAAAAAGGAATTGGCACATCAAATCGTATTAGAACTTCATTCAAAAGATGATGCGGATGCTGCCATGCGAGAGTTTGAGACAAGGTTTCAAAAAAAAGCAGTTACTGAAGCTGCATTGCCTGAATTATCGATCGCATCTCTCCCGTTATCGGGCACAGCCATGGAATATATGGTTGCCGTTTCACTCGCAAAAAGTAATTCTGATGCCAGACGCCTCATTGAACAAAAAGCATTTAAATATAATGATGTGGTCATAACAAATCCAAAAGAAGAGTTACATCTTATGGCCGGTGATATATTCCAAGCAGGAAGAAAAGCTGTTAAAATCACAATATAATATGAATTTCTTTCGAAAACATGAAAAGTTATGGAAGGTGATTATAGTGGTATCCTCCATTGCATTGATAGCATCATCATTTTTGCCATTACTTTCACTTCGATAAACACTTGGATTCCCGCCTTCGCGGGAATGACAAAAAAAAGACGGAATACTTGCTATAATTGAAGCATGGATTTGACGCTTGATACTCCTATTCGTTTTATCCCTCGGGTTGGTCCGTCTATGGGAGAAAAACTTGCGCTACTTGGCGTAGAAACCGTTCGTGATTTCCTCTATCACATTCCATTTCGATATGATGATTTTTCTCTTGTATCAAAAATTGCCCATATTCAGCCGGGTGAAACAGTCACAATTCAGGCACAGATCCAGACGTTTAGTGCATTTATCACAAAAAATGGAAAAAGACTTCAGGAAGCAAAAGTTACTGATGAAACAGGGAAATTATCTGTCATTTGGTTTAATCAGCCATTTTTACGTTCTGTCATACTCCCGGGATATACAGTCAGATTATCAGGACAAGTCTCGTGGTTTAACCATAAACTCGTTCTGAATGCACCGCAATATGAAGTTATACATGATGAAGGAATAGATTCACTTCATACAGGTCGCTTGGTGCCTATTTACCCTGAAACCGCCGGATTATCATCCAAGTGGATGCGGGGTAGGATTCATTTTTTACTTGAGACTCTCCAACCAATTCTTGAAGATCCGCTGCCTGACTACATTCGAAAAGAGTACAATCTACCAAATTTATATGATGCGCTTTTTCATATCCATTTTCCAGAAAATATACGTCAGGCTGATGAAGCAAAAAAAAGATTAGCGTTTGATGAACTTCTTATACTTCAACTGCGTGCGTATGCACAAAAAAAGGAAAGACTGGAAACTACAAATGCAGTTTCATGTACCATAACACAAAAAAAACTTGATACGATAATCAAATCTCTTCCATTTACACTGACTGATGACCAGATTGCTGCAATTGGCGATATTACACAAGACATGGCTAAAACCACACCAATGAACAGACTTCTTGAAGGGGATGTGGGATCAGGAAAAACAATAGTTGCAGCTATTGCCATGTATATCGCATTTCAAAATAAGTTACAGTCTGTTCTGTTAGCGCCGACTCAAATTCTGGCGGAACAACATTACAAATCACTCACAGCGGTTCTTGGCACCAGTGGCGTAGATATCCGTCTTATGACAGGCAATACCAAAGACCGCACACCCGCAACCATTACCATTGGGACACATGCTGTTCTCTCTGATGATGTACACTTTACCAATCTCGGACTTGTGATTATTGATGAGCAGCACAGGTTTGGGGTAAAGCAGCGTTCAAAATTAACGGATATAGCCACAAAATCAGCTACCATTCCGCATCTGCTTACGATGACCGCAACTCCAATCCCTCGAACGCTTGCAAAAACGGTTTTTGGCACACTTGATATAAGTAGGCTCAAAACGATGCCAAGCGGCAGAAAACGGGTAAAAACATGGGTCGTTGGATCCCAAAAACGATCAAATGCGTATGAATGGATCTCTAAACAGATAACACAACTTCGCACACAGGCATTTGTTGTTTGCCCCCTTATCGAAGATTCAGAGAACTTTTCCGAGGTAAAGGCCGTCAAAACCGAATTTGAACAACTTAAAAAGGTATTTCCTACGCTCACATTAGGACTTATACACGGTAAGCTTACAGCGAGCGAAAAGACAACGATATTGCAGCAATTCAGAGATCATGAGTTTGATATATTGGTAGCCACGCCTGTTGTTGAGGTTGGCATCGACATCCCTAATGCGACAATTATCGTCATTGAAGGCAGTGAGCGGTTTGGACTCGGACAACTACACCAGCTTCGGGGACGCGTAGGCAGAAGTGAAAAGGAATCATACTGTCTGTTGTTTACTACCGCAACGCAATCTGAATCCATTACGAGGCTCAAAGCCATGGAAACCATGTACGATGGGGCGGAGCTCTCTGAAGTTGATATGAAACTTCGAGGTCCTGGAGATATACTGGGAAGCGCTCAACACGGAGTAGGGTCTATGAAGATTGCCTCCTATATGGATGTGACATCCGTAAATAACACCTATGAGGCCGTAAAATTGATAACAGACAAGGATCCGGATCTATCTGATCTTTCCCTCTTGAGAGAACTCGTAAAAAAGAGTAAAATAGAAACCATACGACAGGATTAAATCACAGTAGATGGCTATTGTGGTTTGTTTTTTGTTTTATAACGCATATGGCCCCATTACCAAAAAGAAGACATAGTACAAGGCGCGGAGGCAAACGAAAGGCTTCCATAAAGCTTACTGCAATCGGACTGGATCGATGTCCAAACTGTGGTGTACTTCGCATACCTCATACCGTATGCAGTGCGTGTGGCTTTTATAATGGCAAAGCAGTCATAAAAAAAGCATCTAAAGCTGTAAAAAAGTAATCCCGTGTCAAAGCGTCAGCGTGTCAATACCATTGATACCTTGATGCATTGACACACCAGACTAGCAGTACATGAAAACTTCCAATGATCCACGACACCAACGTCGGGTGACGCTGATGCAGAAACTGTTTTCCGCAAGCTTCTCAGAAACTCAATCTGATGCCGATGTTTCCGACATTCTCTCACAAAGGGATGCCATTGATGCACGTATCCAAAAGTCCGCCACTGAATGGCCTCTCGAGAAGATCGCTAAAGTAGATTTAGCGATTTTGAGACTTGCCACATATGAACTAACCATAACAAAGTCTGAGCCACCAAAGGTGTTGATAGATGAGGCTGTTGAGCTTGCGAAAGCATATGGTAATGAAAATAGTCCCAAATTTATAAATGGCGTTCTTGGGAGCATTTTAAAGGAGTTATCATGATCACACTGGAAGATCTTGAACGAACAATTGGTGTAACATTCTCTGATAAAACTATTCTTGAGAGGGCATTTATCCACAGATCATATTTGAATGAAGCAAAGCATATAAAAATATCCAACGAGCGTCTTGAATTTTTGGGTGATGCGGTGTTATCGTTTTTAACATCCCACTTTCTGTATGAAACCTATCCTGAATATCCGGAAGGGACACTTACGAACATTAGGTCATCGCTCGTTAAAACAAACAGTTTGGCCGAAACAGCAAAAACGTTACAGCTTGGTGACGTACTTAAATTGAGTCATGGTGAAGAAGCATCAGGCGGACGTGCAAATCCATCACTGTTGGCTGATTGTTTTGAGGCGCTACTTGGTGCATTATTTTTGGATCAGGGTATAGGTGCTGCAAAAAAGTTCTTAACAACGTACTTATTTCCAAAAACAAAAGATATTATAGATAAACGAAGTTATATTGATTATAAGAGTCTTTTGCAGGAAATTATTCAACAGGAATCCCGTATTTCTCCTACGTATCATGTAGTAAAAAGCGAAGGACCTGATCATGCCAAGACATTTTGGATTCAGGTAAGTGTTGGGACAACACTCCTGGGGTCCGGCGAAGGCAAATCAAAACAGGAGGCAGAGCAGGCTGCAGCTCACTTCGCGCTTGAGAAGCTGGGCAAAACATGATATTATTAACCCTATGTTAAAGATACGACTTTCACAAACAGGCACAAAAAATCGAAAATCTTACCGAATCGTTGCAATCGAAGAGGGAAAGAGGCGTGATGGTAAAAACGTTGAAGTATTGGGTTACTATAATCCACTCGTGAAACCAGCACAGGTTAAAATAGATAAAAAACGTGTTGAATATTGGGTAAGTGTTGGCGCACAGGTTTCTGCGAAAGTATCAGAACTTCTTAAATAAATCATGAAAGATACGCTTATTTATATCCTTCAGAAGCTCGTTGATCATCCGGAAGATATCGTTGTAGATGATGCACGAGACGGAGATAGCACCATTTTGACTATTCATGCAAACGCTGAAGACATTGGTAAGATTATTGGAAAGAGTGGGCGAATTATTAAAGCACTTCGAGATATTATTAAGCTCATGGCTACAAAAGAACAAACCTATGTTGATGTAGTCATAGCAGAACCGGAAAAGCCAGTAACAGAATAACGTATATAGTATCCTCAACTATTTCGTTTTATTTTTATGCATATACAGGTTATTACGTTGTTTCCTGAATTATTTGAATCTGTATTTTCAACCTCTATTATTGCCAGGGCAATCAAAAGAAAAACAGTTGGGATTTCCTATATACAATTGCGCGATTTTGCGAGCGACTCATATAAGACAGTAGATGATCATCCATATGGTGGTGGACATGGCATGGTTCTTCGAGTTGATGTTATGGATAGAGCTATACAATATGCAAAAAAACAGTGCACTGGAGACACCCATACGATCCTTCTTGACGCATCAGGGACACCATACAGGCAATCTGATGCAACTACACTTTCTTCTTGTGAAAATATTATTCTCATTTGCGGTCATTATGAGGGAGTAGATGCCAGAATATTTTCTCTGGTTGATCGGGTAATATCTATCGGTGATTATATTATGACGGGTGGTGAGATACCGGCTATGGTCCTGATAGACAGCATTGTACGATTACTTCCAGGAACATTATCGAAGGCGGTTGCAACTGTAGACGAATCATTTTCACAAAATCCTCGTATGCTTGAACATCCGCAATACACCAGACCAGAGGTCTACAATGGAATGTCTGTTCCGACAGTACTTCTTGGAGGAAACCATAAGCAAATAGAAACATGGAGAAAAGAACAAGCTGTGAAGAAAACTCAAAAAAACAGACCGGATCTTATAAGCTGAACGGATCTTCCCGTGGAGCAGCCGGCACAGTCGTGCCCCAATTGTCCGTTTGAACCGGGCGATCATTTTCCCTCCCTAACACTGCCATCCCCATGACTTTTTCTATGACAGACTGATCACTTTGTGTTATCCCTTCGACCGATTGTGAAGCCGAACCTAAGTTTGTAGGGAGCGGAGCGTAGTATGCATCCATACCCATATGAACGGAGATAGTTTCCTTCTTTTCATCAAAACTTATGGAAAAATATCGTATACGGAAAAAACGACGAACTGACACGGCGTATTCTACAAATTTACGAATCTGCTCATAGGTGCCCGTAACCGTTAAGGTAAACGGCAATAAACTACTCCCTAACTTACGTTCATCATTTGAAAGCCTCTTGGCGGACTCTGTGGCAATTGTTCCCGGTCTTGAAAGTGTAAAATCAGATAGTGTTACACCTGTTTCCCTGCTTAATCCGTCTATTGTCGAAAATAATGAGGTAAGTGATTTATCCGTTGGTACTGCAAGTGCCAAATCAGCAAGATAATTTTTATATGTTTCCTCATCTATGGATTCCAAAATCGCTGCTTTTTGTTGCAATACAGATACCTGAGATGATAAATCAGACACGCTTGCTCTCATTTCTTTAATTTTTGTGACAGCAGGCAATAAGCCGAAAAAGACGCAAAGGACGACAACAATAATTACACCGAGGGATATAGCTAGACCCTGATATTTACGTATGTATTTTTTATACGAGTTCATATATTTGAAAAAACCGCATAAAACGATATGGAAAGTTCATATTGTTCAGTTTTAGTAATCTGAAAGGAAACTAGCTGCGGATTTTTTATTTTATTTGTTTCTACGTATGACTGTATACTTTTGACTGTGGATAATACATCTTCCAGTGATGCTGCTCTGAGCGTTATAGCAATCTTATCCTGTTCATCAACTGTAATAGATGTCAAATTTGGAGGTGCAGCAAACGTATTTACTAAATCCAACATTTGAACCCAAGGCTTCTGATTACCCATAACTTTTTCGACGGTTTTTGTGCGGTCTTTTATCGCAAGCAGATATGCCTCTTTATTTTTGAGAGAATTTACACGACTTATCAACTCTGCTTTTTGCACTTCTTGCGAATTTTCCTTATAAAAATACAATCCATACACACTGCCGACAATTACCGATATACACAAAAAAATAATAAGTGCTGTCGTGCTGGTTTTTCTGACACTAGACTCTATAGCCTCAATTTGTGAGGATGTATCTGATTTTGTGCGGATTAAATTAATATTGTGTTGGTTTGCAGGCATACTGTCAAAAAAAGATCAGCGAAGCGCGAGGCCAACTGCTATGCTGAAATTCGCGCCCTCTGTATTGAGCACATTAAATCGCGCATCTTTTGCTATTCCGACCCATGGGTTCGCCAATTGAACTTCACAATTGAGTGCCTGAGCTAAATAAATAACCATACCCGGCAATCTTGAGGTCCCACCGCTTAATATAACCGTATCGATATGTTCCTCTTTATATTTTTCAGAATAAAATGCCATAGCTCGTTTAACTTCCTGAATGATAGTATCCATAATGGGTTTAGCCGCGGCTGTAATTTTACCTTCAAGTTTATCCTGTTGTAGTCCGTACGCACGCTTATATTCTTCAGCTTGAGCTACCGTAAAATCTAAATTTTGGGCAATGGCCCTTGTAATAGCCTCTCCACCTGCACTTACGGATCTTGTGAACATAAGGACCCCGGAACGTAAAATAGCGATATCAGAAGATTGCGCGCCAAGCGATATAATCATGACTGTTTTTACATTTGGTAGTGATCTGCCGATAGCCCGAGATGTTGCAATAATTTCCGTTTCCGCAGCTATAACATTTAATTCCGCCAATTCCAGTATGGAAACATACCTATCTATAAGCGCCTTTGGTGCTGCAACAAGCAATACTTCCATTTTTTTTGCTCCTGTTGATTTTCCATCACTGAGTACTGTGAAATCCACATTTACCTGATCCAGTGGAAGGGGAATATATTGTTCTGCTTCCCATTTTATGGCACTGTTAAGTTCGCGTGGGGATAATTGAGGCACTTCTATAACTCTAGTAAATACTTTTGACTCCGGAAGCGCTATATTTACCGTACGAGTTTTTGTACCCGTGCTTTGCATCAGTTGTTTAATTGACACAGCGACAGTTTCTATGTCTGACTGCTGTGTGCTAGATATTGACTTGATGGGCATTGGGATACTACCGGCTGAAACAAGTGCTACCTGATCTCCTTCACGAGCAAGTTCAATTAGTTTTATTGTGTGAGAACCGATATCAAGACCTGCAATGGTGTTCATAGGCAGTTTATAATTTTTTATTTACGCAGTGCTCCTTCACTATACAACGCGGCATCAAATATTGTCGATGGGGAACGATACTGTTGGTAGACAATGATTTTTCTGTTTGTCCCTCCCACTGTCGTACCTGTTGATTCAATTACATACCCTTGTGCAGGCAACACCTCAGCTCCTGCATCAATATAAAGTTTCGTATCATAATACGCAGGACGTATACGCAATGCAATCAGTGTATCCGTGCTTGGAACTATCGGCTCGGAAAGATTTAACGACGCAAATGTCAATGTGGCCTTATAATCTGTACCTGTGCTACCACCGCAACCTCCGGCAGTATACGAACCGGCAAAGTTGTTTGAGGGATTTCTACTCACCGTATCCGGGTCAAACACTGCCTTTACGGTCTTATATACGCCAGCTTTTTTGTATAGAAGTGTCGTAATTAATGCAGGGATCTCTGAAGCTGATTTCTTTGACCAACAAATTGCAATGGAAGGGGCTGTATACGTTGGTGTCTCAATAACTGCACCAGAGGACTGATCATGATTTACCAGCCAAACCGTTTCTGTATTTCCCTGTAACGTTTTTTTGGGTAGCTCATACAAACCCAGCGCTCCACTCATTGTTGAAATATTTACGGTGTAAGTTACACCAGCCGCCAGTGTTACAGCTCCATTTGTACCGGTTGCAGATTGAAGAGCCTCTTCAATACCTGCTTCTGCAGCGCTGAAGGCGCGGGACGATTCTTCAACATTACGTGTAATCGATGTGTCATTTGTAGTGCGGGATATAAGTGATAAAGCAACTGTTGTGGCTATAGCGAGAACGAGTAGCGTAATAAGGACTATCTGACCTGACTGAACTTGCTTTAACGTATGCATACTAAAAATATTGTAATAAGGTTTGACACAATAATCAACATTAGTTTCTCATACTCACGGTCGTTTCGAATGCCTGTTTGGCAGTTTGGTACGAATCACTGGGTGAACCTAATTGATTTAACACATAATTAATCTTTACACGGGCTGGCTGATCTGCAAACGAGGTACATGTAAAGATCAGTGTCATATTTGGATCACCCGAACAGGATGTTCCACCCAATGATACATTTTGGCTTGTCAGATATTCGGATGTAGTTGCGCTTGATGATGCAATTCTTGTGGCTCCGGAGGTATTATCCAATACACAGCCAAATGTGGTCACCTGACCGTTCGGATTCGTGATTTGCAGTGAAGATCCCTGTGTCCCCGTCGTAGCACACGTCGAATTAATATCCGTTGCGGCCCGAATCATGCGCGTCATGGTATCCATTGCAAATTGACCATTTTGTTTTATATCTTTCAGTAATTCGATTTTAGTATTTGCGCGGGTAGTTGTAAAAAAAACCTGTGAAATCAAGATACCTATGATTCCCATAACCGAAATGGTCACAAGAATTTCAAGTAAGGTAAATCCAGATTTGTTATGGTGAATAGCGTGTTTCATAGGGTTATTTCCATCGTGTTAGATACGTCGTGAGGCTTACCTGTTGTACGCTGGTATTTTCGACATATGAGACTGTTGACTCTATTACAACTCGAGTGGGTGTTCCACTAAATCTAAGAAAACGTGTAAACACAGTATCAGAAGTGGTTTTTTTTGTCGTACACGTTCCATCGGAGGTTAACACAAGAGGGGTTTGAGCAGCAGGATCAAAACAATAATTTCCCGTATACGCCGTCAGCGTTGACCAACTGGTATCGCGAAGTAATCGGGCATATTCTAGTCCCTCTTCTGCAAGCTTCACAGCCTGATCACGAGATCTTCCGCTCTGTGAGGTTTTAAGTGATGCACTCGTACCCGCAACAAGCCCTGTCACAAGTAGTAACACGACGGAGATAGATATTATTGCCTCAACTAATGTTTGGCCTCTATTGAAGCGATTACATGTCGTCATATTATTGAAATCCTCTGTCCGAAACATCTCCATTTTTCCCAAGATATAGAATATACGTTTTTGATCCTGACAGTAATGTGAGGGTCGCATCCGAAGCCAAACTGGTTCCCTTGGAAAGAACAAAGAACGTGACAGTTGCAGGGGTGGGAAATGTTGTCATTGTAACCCCAGCCGGATATGAAACAGTTGTAACATCTGTTGATGGTGTTCCATCGCAATTAGCTGTGTAGGTGTATCCGTTCGCCGTAAAGGTCATATTCCAACCTACCAGAGTAGAGCAGATTCCTGATGGTTTTACACCCGTTGATGCTTTCGTTTCGACAAAGCGTATATCATTTTTAAGGGTAAGTGCCGCCTGTTTTAGTGCTTGAATTGTGTTATAGGAATTATAATTCACAATAACCATGCCGGTAACCACCAAACCGACGCTAACCGCGACCATCAATTCGATGAGTGTGAAGCCTTTCATGGACTCTTTAACCCGTAATTACAGCTGGCATGTATGGAAGCACATGTACTTTGAGTGGTACCTGCGGGAATCGTTTCGAGATGCGCACATACACAATATGAGGTATATTGGCCACCCGTAGAAATAGCTTCATAATAATAACTGTTATCTGTGTCGGGATCTGACGGAATGGCAGGCATATATGTACTGACCAACTCCGTACTGAGCCCAGACGCATTAGCAAATGCATTTTTTGAAGCTGCAAACTGAGGATATTCCCCCGGATATGTAGTGTTGTCCGACCTGAACATTTCAAGAGCGCTACGAATTTGTTCAAGGTCGCTTTTTCGTTTTACATCACGTGATCTTTTATTAACGGATGAAAAAGATACAAGTCCTATGGTCGTTAACACAGCAATAATTGTTGCAGATACGAGCACTTCAAGTAATGTAAATCCACGTTGCTTGTTCATATATTATTGCAGTTGACTGACACAGTAATGTGTTTTTGATGCCGCACTGTAATTACAGTTGGAGTCAGAATTGTTTGCCGCATCTGATTCCATATCGGCACAAAAGCAATATTGTGTGGCTGAACATGTTGGGTTTGTATATGCTGAACCTTGTGGGTCAGTGGGAATACCTGCCGGTAAATACGTTGTTGCTATGGACGAGCAAGTTGTAGGATATGCAGCATTTGCACTCTCGGCATAATACTGTTCCCACGCATTCTGTATAGCTTTTAAGTCACCTCGCCGTCTTGCATCACGGGATTTTGATTGTGCAGTAGCGTAGGATGCAAGGCCAATGGAGACCAGAATGCCTATAATAGCAATAACAATAAGCACTTCAAGAAGTGTAAACCCTTTACGCAATTTGGTTATATATTTCATAGGAATATAATATATGTGTGCCAAAAAGCTACTAATTGCTTTTCAAACATAATTGCAAATAGTAAACCCAACAATAAAAACGGACCGAACGCGATTTTGCTTTTTAGCGTTTTATTCTTCGCTAAAATTAGTATGACACCGAGCGCCGCACCCGTCAAGAATGCGAAGTAAAATGCAAAAATCGCCGAAGGAAACCCTAAAAGCAGGCCCATCATGCCTGATAATTTTACATCGCCGAATCCCATACCTTTTCCTTTTGTAAAAAACCATAAGAGATAAAAGAATGCCATAGAACCAACAGCCGCAATACCGTGGTGTAATACCTGCATATACGGTGCTTGAACCGCAACATAGACGAGTGAACATATGCTTCCTAATACAACCATTTCGTCAGGAATTATCTGATATTTATAATCTGCAATAGCCATGACAAGACATGATGAAAAAATGATTGCAGCACATACATATGGCAAACCAAAGGGAATAACGGAGTATAGAACGACATAACCGCATGCACTCATCAACTCAACGATAGGGTACTGTATAGATAAAGACCTATGACATCTCCGGCATGTTCCGCGTTGCAATAGATAAGACAATACTGGGACTAATTCATACCAACGAAGGGTTTTTTTGCAAAAGTCGCAATGTGACCGTCCCAACAAAGCGCTTTCTCCACTTTCAATTCTGTCTATAAGGACATTTGAAAATGATCCAAAAACAAGGCCGTAACAAAACACTAATAATTCCATCATAACAAGTTAGATATATCATATAGTCTCATGAATCATAGTGACTTCGTCAATAGGTGATGTTTATTGCCATATATGCGTATGGCTTATATACTTAAGCGCATGCAACGAAAGCATACATATCATTTACTCGCGTATATCAGTATAGTGTTGACACTTTTTTTGTTTTTTCTTCGCATGGTATATCCGGTAAATCAAATCATAATTACACCGGATTTTGGCCAGAGTGATGCCATAACAAGCCTTGCAACAAAATTCACCTATAGCTCTAGCTTACATCAGCATCTCATTCCGTTTTGGAGTGCGAAAATTGGAGGAGGATATCCTATATATGCCAACGGGGGACTGGGTGTCTGGTATATTCCAAATCTTATATTCTTTTCGACCATGCCTACCTCTCTCGCATTTATTTGTTCACTTTTTTTTAGTTTACTTTTATTGGGTTTAGGTATGTACGTGTGGCTCCAACTTCTAGGAAGATCAATAGTATCGTCTTTGTTTGGAGCTCTGACAGCAGCACTCTGCGGATATGTTATTGTTCAGTTTACACATCTTACAATAGTTCAGAGTATTGGGATATTTCCATGGTGCTTGGTGCTTACACATCTGCTTATCACAAACCCTAAACACAAATATATTCCGTTACTGGCAGGTGTATATGCTCAGCTTATATGTATTGGCTTTGCTCAGAGCATATTCATTACATCGATATTCATGTTGGTATATACACTTTGGCTTTCAATGAGGCTAAAGGTAATAATCCGATCTGTTATCTATATCGCTATATCAGTATTTCTTGGTATTCTTTTATCCGCCATACATTTGCTTCCTGCATTAGAATTTTTAAGACAACTCAATAATAACGGAATATTTACTCCTGATACGGCAACATTATTTTCTTATCCGTGGTCACATCTTATAACGCTCGTATACCCATTTGCACTGGGGAATCCTGCAACAGGAACATATCCTCATTTTTTTGCATTTAATGGGAGTATTTTTTGGGAAAACACTGCGTATATCGGTATCCTTCCTCTTATATTGTGTTGTTATGCCGGCATCTCAGGCATACTGCGCAGGGGATTTTTTATCCGTACACGTATTGAGAGCGTATATCTATCATTTTTTACATATTGTGCAATCGGAGCATTTTTCTTGATGTTAGGGAGGAATTCACCGTTTTATTTTATTTATACATTCTATCCGTTTACGCTCTTTCGTATTCCATCTCGGTTTATATGGGTGTTTATTATATCGCTTATTATGGTTTCATCTTTTGCACTTGACGGGATACTCGAAAAAATACGAAACAAACGGACGCAAACACTTGTTGGAATTTTTATTATTGTACTCCAAATTTTTACTCAATTTTATATGTTTTCCGCATATCATAATCTGGAACCGGCTGCAGAATGGCTAAAGACACCATCATTAACTCAATATCTTCTCCCTGGATATACGATAAGCATAGGAGGAGAGACGGCATATAACAGTGTGTATTCAAAAACCGGTTGGGTTACACAAACCACACAAAATCACCCGTCATATATTCTACGCAACACATTTACACCGGATAAAAATCTATTATGGGATGTATCTCAGATTAAAGATTATTCCGGTCGTGAATTTAAACGTACAAAAATTATGAATGATTTACTATCACAATCTTTCACAACAAATAACGGCTATGCAACAGTAAGTGCTATTGGTGAAAAAATATTCTCTCTTTATGGGATCTCCAATGTCATTAGTACTCTCAAACTCACCCACACGTCATTACAACAAAAAGCTGTACTATCTGATCCAAATGTGGAGATTACATTGCTCCACAATCCACAAAGTTTACCAAAAGCATATATTGCTACAGAAATACGACAGGTCCATACAGTAAAGGAAGCAGTAGCAGCCTTGAGCTCGGATACGTTTACGTTAGGGAAAACAGCAATTATTGAAAAAAGGGTATCAGCATCTGTATCCGGGACTCCCGCTACATTACGTATACGCTCTATGAGTGATGGCGTATATGAGTATGAGCTAACGCCGGTTGATCATGCATCGGTAATTGTCACAACTGAAAATTACTATCCCGGTTGGAGGGTTACCATTGATGGAAATTCATATAAACCGTTTCCGGTTAACGTGTCACAAATCGGTATTCTCGCCCCTCCCTATGCAAAACATATTGTGTTGCGGTTTGAGCCCACAGATTTCAAACGAGGGGCAATTATTAGTATATGTACGCTTATTATTCTAGGGATTGCAGGGGTATATCTTCTGTTTTTTGGGAAGACTCGAAGAGAGTGAAATATTCCGTAGCTTTCTGCGTATTTTTTACACAATCCCTATAGGTAACACCTAGGTAATAATTTAGTTCCGGCATAGGGGTTAGTGTCATCTGTTTCGACGTCATAATATCTGATATGGCCAGATCGCATTGCTGAAGCAGCATATGTGCAATTCCCGAGTACATATAGGTTTGAGCCATTGTTGCATCTCCGCCGTATCCTTTGGCTTCGTTTAATTCTTCTATGGCCTCCTGATATTTATTAGCAAATAACAATGTTTTTCCATATTCCATCCGAGCAGTGGTATATATATCACGAACATCAGATAAAATAAGATGATTATACGTTGATAATATGCCTCGTGACGGATCGTGCATCCGTTCCCATATAACCTGCTGATTTCGCTGCAGATCGTCAAACGATGGGGCGTGTTCTTTAAGAACAACTTCATATACTAATCCAAACGGTTGCCATATATAGGTATCGGGAACGGCATATTTTTTATATGAAAATATCCGATGGTACTTGATATTTTTAAGAATAAAATCGGTTACTAAATCACGAGCTGTTTTATCCGGAAGATGAAGTGTGGGATATCTACTGTGGATAATGTCATGCTGTTCTGGGAAATAGAGCTTAAACCCCTGAAGCAATATAATATCAGTGCGGATGTTGCGTGCATATCTCACATACTCACTCGTAAATAGGACTGTATCGCGATCAGCAAGAAATATACTATCCTTCGGTAGCGACGTAAGTATATCTTCGCCGACATATTCTGCAGTTTTATCCGCATTATATCCATAGGTCTTCTGCATTGTAGCCATTGTTAATTTCAATGGATATAAAAACAAAAGTAACCCTAATGCTGACGTAAGTATTGGACCGAATCGCCATTGTTTTGTCCGTTGCCGCAATAGTTGTATCAAACCTCCATACCCCACACCTATACATATTGAAATTAGGCAATACGAGGGCAATAGAAACCGTTCCAGAGTCCCTAGGGAAAATCTATACGAGAGCGGAAAACTCGCATAAAAATAGAACAATGGACCAATACATATGATCATGAGTAGTATAAGTATTCCGATACTTCTGTGCCGTTTCCACAGTCTTATTGACCCTATAATAGCCAAAAGGATGCCAAGCCATAAGAAATCCATAGAAATATACTGCATATATGTTTGTATGTTCAGAAGTCGCTGAATAGGTAATTGCCCATACACAATAGCGGACTGAAATGTGCCATAGTCAGCGCGGGTGATAAGCTTAACAGCATTTTGGACTGTCGTGGCGGGATTCCATACGATCATGGAGTTACCATATGGAGGGTAAAGTATATAGAGATAGGGAATAAGACCGACAATAAATGCAGTTATAAGGTAATGCCAATTGAGCGTATGCGTATATCTTTTTTTATATAAAATATAGAGGATTGCAGGCACAGTGAAGAGGATCAGATGGTGATGCGTCAGCGATAATCCGAACACAAAACTAAGCCAATATATGTAAAATACTCGATGATCCTTAAGATAGGACACAATAAGCCATGTTACTAACACAACAAACATATCTAGAAGCGCAAATACCTCGGGTGTAATACTATACAAAAAATATATATAATTCCCAAATAACACACATGATGCAAATATTCCTGCCATTCTCGATCGTGTAATTTTTTGAACAATGGATCCGATAAAAAAGAGTGTGAGAACATGGGGGATAGAAGAAAGTAATCCAACTCTCCATGCTGGAGTGAACAATGGCACATGATTAAGTATCCACCCTAGCACGATATACAAAGGATATCCCGGAGGGTGTGCTATACCAAGTGTTACAGCAGCTGTAACCAGATCTCCACTATCTCCTGCGGGTATGCCATGGGCTTGAAAGAACAGGTACACTAGCGCATAGCAAATAAAGATAATAATATACATCACAAACAATCATCTGGACAGGGTCGATTATATAGCAACCCTATCTGTTTATTGTACACAGAAGGAGCAGCTAATCGCAGAATTAGCAGGTATAAATGCTCTACAAGCGGAAGCCCCGGTAGAAGGTGCAGCACTTCCGTCTGTGTTATAGATAGTATTCGGATCGCTCTGAAAACTCTTTGACTCAGGTGTGAAACAAACCGACACATGAGTTGCATCTGTTGATGTGACATATATTTTCGCAAGATTACCCATGCCGGCAAGCTCCATGAATTTATCCTTTAATTCTCCGGCTGCAATAAGCGTAGAGACATCACCACCCAAACTGCTGACCGTTCCTGTTACTCCCGCCTCACCCCATGGAAATGCTGCTTTCGTTGCATAGTAGCGCAGGTTTGCGTTGTAGAACTCAGACACTGTATTTCGCTGTGATGTATCCCGACCTTTCTTCAATTGTTCAAACGGATCTATTGTTGCGAGAAGTCCTACGGCAAGTGCACCAAGAAGAGCGATAACGATAAGAAGCTCAATAAGCGTAAATCCTTTTTGAACATTGGCAGTGTGTTTCATAAATTACCTCTTCTTTATGTGTATCATCTCCTAAAGTGTAGTGTCAATAGGCTATATACAACTCACTTAAACTGGCTCGTCAGATTGTATATAGGTGTAATAACAGATATAACAATAAACCCTACGCCAACGCCCAAAACGACCATAATAATCGGCTCGATCGCCGTTGTCAGACCTTTCACAAGATGTTCCGATTCTGATTCAAAGTAGTTGGATAGTTTTGTAAGCGTATCATCAAGCTTTCCGGTTTCTTCTCCTACTTTCATCATCTGTGACACAATAGGAGGAAAGACTTGGTATGAAGCGAATGTTTCACCAAGCGGAAAGCCTTTTTCCACCTTTTTCGATATTTCAGTAATAGCATTTCTAAATAAGACATTGCCCAAAGAGTCTCTCAAAATACGAAGCCCTTCAAGAATATGTATACCGGAAGCTATAAGCATGCCCAATGTTCGAGTAAATTCCACCAAAATTATTTTCTTCTGCAGTTCTCCAAACAACGGTATTTTTAATAGAATTGTATCAACAACCAATTCACCTTCGGGAGTTTTTCTCCACCGTCTAAACAGTTCAGATAAACCTATTCCCAGTATAATGATAAGCCACCAAAAATGGACAAAGAACCCGGATACGCCCATAAGCAATTTGGTCGACGCCGGAAGATCTATGTTGAAATCCTTATATAAATCTGTGAGTTTAGGTACAACAACAGTCATCATGACAAACGTTACAATCGCCATTCCAATGATGATAATGATCGGGTAAATCATGGCCCCTGCTACTTTGCTTTTGAACTCACGTTGGCTTTCCATAATATTTGCCAATCTATTCATAACCTGATCGAGTGTTCCCGAAGATTCACCTGCCTTCACAAGCGCTATATACGTCGGAGAAAATAAATCAGGATATTTTGCAAGCGAGTCTCCCAGTGTGCCACCACCAACAATTTGATGTTCCACTTCCTGGAGCATGGTAGCAAAAACAGTATTTGCCGTCTGATTACGCAATATAGTCAGAGATTCAGGTAACGACAATCCGGCTGTCACCATAGTTGATAATTGCCTGGTGAAATTTACTATTTCCGTAAAACCGACTTTATTAAATTGTTTGTTAAATCCACCAAATGCAAATGCGTCTGTATTTTCGCGCAGGTCTACGACGAACAATTGTTTGTCATGGAGTAATCGGGAAGCCGTAGATTGGTTCGGGGCTTCCACCAAACCGGTCAATATCTTTCCATCTGCTCCTCTTGCCTTATATTTAAAAATACTCATACGAATAATATGTTATTGTTTCAATAATCTGCCTAATTCCTCTGGTCTAACAGCATATAATGTAGCGGTTTCGATACTAATCCGACCCTCTTTTACAGCGCTTGCTAACGCATTTTCCAGTGTCTTCATGCCTAATTCTCCGGATGTCTGAATAATATTATCCAATAAATGTGTTTTCCCATCACGTATAGTAGTTCGTATGGCAGGAGTACCTGTCATAATTTCCGCTATAGCAACTCTACCACCTCCCAATGCAGGAACCAGACGTTGAGATAGGACACCTTCAAGCACCTGTGCCAATTGCATTCGTATTTGAATCTGCTGATTCTCGGGAAACACATCGACGATACGGTCGATTGTTTGAGAAGCAGAGTTTGTATGGAGTGTTGCAAATACTAAGTGTCCTGTCTCAGCAATAGTGATAGCTGCCTGAATCGTCTCGAGATCGCGCATTTCACCGATAAGTACAACATCAGGATCCTCGCGGAGAACACTTCGAAGAGCAATGTTCCAGGAATGTGTGTCCTGATGCATCTCACGCTGAGAAACAATAGAATGACCATTTGGATACATATATTCAACGGGGTCTTCAATGGTGATAATGTGATGTGCCTGTGTAAGATTGATTTGGTTCACCATAGCGGCAAGTGTTGTCGATTTCCCATGGCCTGTTGGTCCAGTAACCAGAACAAGGCCCTGGCGAAGCTTACAAAATTCATGACATATAGAAGGGAGACCAAGTTGTTCTATCGTGCGTATATTGTTTGGAATTAACCTAAAATCAGCCGCAATAGTACCACGCTGATAATAAATATTTGATCTGAAGCGCCCACCCTGACTTGCTATGGAAAAATCTATTTCCTTATTTGTCAAAAATTGATCCTTTTGCGCATCTGTGAATGTCTGAAACACCAATGATCGCACATCGTCTGCAGTTAAAATGGTGGTTCCCTCTATAGGTTGTAACTTTCCTGCGACACGCAACATAGGCAAATATCCGACAATTAGGTGAATATCTGACGCCTGCAACCGAACTGCTTCTGAAAAGAAATGTTGTATATCCATAATATTAATCCTGCGCAACGCGCAAAACCTCCTCTATTGTTGTAGTGCCCTCAAGGGCTTTTAAGTACCCATCTTGTTTCATTGTAATCATGCCTTCTTTTATAACTTCAGATTCAATATCGCTCATAGCCGCACGTTTCATAATGAGTTTGCCGATGGTATCTGTAACAGGAAATACTTCAAACACAGCGATACGGCCAAAATATTTCGATCCATTACAGGATGGGCATGGTTGACCATTTACTGTTCCTTTTCCTCTGTAAAGAATGATCGGCTTATCTGCGGGGATCAAGGGACCCAACACTGTTTTTATATCGGCAATGACAGTTTCATCAGGAGTATATTCTTCACGGCATTGCGGACAGATTTTCCGCGCAATACGCTGGCCAACGACTCCAGAAAGTGCTGAAGCTATAAGGAACGGTTCCGCTCCAAGATCCAACATACGTGGGATTGCCCCTGCAGCGTTATTTGTATGGAGTGTGGAGAAAACCAAATGGCCTGTGAGTGAAGCCTGTATGGCCAGATCTGTCGTTTCTCGATCACGTATTTCTCCCACCAGAATAATATTTGGGTCTTGCCTCAGAAACGATCGGAGTCCCGCCGCAAATGTAAGACCTGCCTGGGAGTTAATCTGCACCTGATTTACACCTGAGATTTGATATTCCACCGGATCTTCCAGAGTCATAATATTTACCTTTGAGCTGTTTAATTTTGCCAAAACACTGTAGAGTGTTGTTGTTTTACCGGAACCCGTAGGTCCGGTAACAAGGATAATCCCATGCGGCCGTGTAATAGTCGTCTCAAGATTTTTTAAAGCAAGACCGCGAAGACCTAATTCCTGCATTGTAGGGATACCACCGGATTTTTTAAGCAAACGCATTACGATCTTTTCTCCATGGACGGTTGGCAGCGTGGAGACACGCAAATCAACTTCAGATTCTCCCATTTTAAAATTAAACCGTCCATCCTGCGGAATACGTTTCTCATCTATTTTCATATTACCCAAAATCTTTATACGGGAGACAACCGCATCATGAAGTCGTTTTGGTAATACAAGACGTTCCTGTAATATGCCGTCAACCCGGTATCGAACTCTGGTATCTCCATCCTGAGGTTCTATATGGATATCAGAAGAGCGAAGTCGTACAGCCTGTTCAAGTGCAGCGGAGACGATTTGAGCGATTGGTGCTTCACGGATAACATCTCCAAGATGCCCAGCTTCGTATGTTTTTATTTCAGAAGTCTCAGTTTCTTTAAGTGCAGCTGTAACATCATCTCCAAGATTTTGTGTATACGCGGCCTCTATGGCTGATTGAATATCTTCTTTGACTGCCATAAATGCCCGAACAGTTTTTCCTGATTTTTTTTCCAGAAATTCAATGATTTGAAAATCCAGTGGATCAATCATTGCCACAGACAGCGTATTTGTGGTGGCATCAAACTGAAAGGGGAGGAGTATATACCGACGAATAACCGGCTCAGGAATGTAGTTAACTATATCCGGTGCAATTGCTTTTCCTGCCAATGTAACAAATGGGATACCGAGCGTCTTTGCCCGTGCTTTTGAAATATCAAGTTCGGATACAGATCTTTTCCGCTTGAGAATAGACTCAATACTCTCACCGCTTGAGAGTGATTCTGTTGTGACAGAATCCGCATCCTCGCGGGTTATACGATGATCTTCTACTAAAACATTTAGTATTTCCTGGGCAGTGGCAGACATAATCGTACTGTACTATTATTGTGCATGCATTTACAATAACCGTAGTTCTATTATTGATGAAATTGGATAAGAATTGCAAGATTGAAGTACCTGTAAATTATATGCTGCATGCAACAGTTTTTTCACAACGATCTATAGAAGCGAGACGACATGCCATCCAACAGGCAGTATCTCATCATCAGATAGTGCCTAGTGATACTATAGTTCTGGAACCTGAAGATGATAAAGAACATATTAGTATTGCCGCTATAAGAGAATTTTCTCGAAGGATGATGCTTGGCCCGACTCAATCTCCGTTTATGGCAGGTGTTATATTCGAAGCGGATCTCCTGACCATTGAAGCTCAAAATGCACTGCTTAAAATAATTGAAGAGCCACCATCACGAGCAGTTTTTTTCCTTGGAACTGCCACTATTGGTGCACTGCTTCCAACAATTCTTTCGCGCTGCCAAGTTATACGTATAACTGCACCCACGAATGAAAAAGAAGATTCAAAACCTGATATATCACAATTCGAATCACTTCTTACCGCTTCCCCGGGAACAATTATTTCTTTTGTTGGAACAATCGCGACAGATAGAAATGCAGTTAAACAATGGATTGCCGACGCAATTATGTTGTATCGACAGTTGTTGATTGCAGATATAAACAATAAAAAAAGCACACCACGTATTGGCAGGTTGCAGGCGGTAATAGTATCTCTGGAAAGCGCCAGAAAGGATATAGCAGTCAATGTAACTCCACGGCTAGCCTTGGAATGCGCTCTATTTCGTATTAACGGACATCACACGTCGTAACTGAACGTGTTGCAGTTCCGTCAGTCGCAATTTCATAAATTACCGGTTCACCGGTTTTCAGTTCCACAGTTGCTATATCTTCATCGGCAATATGCCCTATATATTTGATAAGTGCACGAAGGCTGTTACCATGAGCAACAATCAGTACTGTTTCACCATTTTTAACATATGGAGCAATATAGTCCATATAATAGGGGACAACGCGAGAGTACACTTCCTTAAGGCTTTCACCTCCGGGGACCGGAACATCCCATCCTCTTCGTAGTGCCAAGAATCCTGATTCTCCTAACAATGCTTTTACCTCCAGCTTATTTTTCCCAGTATATTCACCATAATCGCGTTCATTTAATGCGCTGTTTTTTACAACAGGAATATCTGTTTTATGCATGGCCTGAAGAATAATAGAAAGCGTTTCCTGGGCTCTTGAGAGATTCGATGTAAATGCGCGAGAGGGGAAATATTGAAATAATCGATGTGCCGTTTCTTCGGCTTCTTTTTTCCCACGGTCACTCAGCCCTATATCTGTGAGCCCTGTCCATACATTACGCGCGTTCCACAGAGATTCACCATGACGAACAAGAATTAATATGCCACTCATACGGTGTATTATGACACTCTACCGCTATTTTTCAACGCATCAATTGTGGGAAGTGTGCCTTTTTCTATGAATTCCAACATCGCACCACCACCCGTAGAAATGAGCGTGATATGTTTAAGAATATTCTCATCTGTAATTGTTGATATCGTGTCACCGCCACCGACAATACTAAGAGCATCACTCCCCGCTATAGCTTTACATGTCTCTACTGTACCGTCAGCAAATCGAATATCTTCGTACAAGCCCATTGGACCATTCCATATAATGCTCTTTGATTCCTTTATAATATGTATAAGCTCACTGCGAGCTTTTGGACCGATATCATATATTCCCATGCCCATTGGAACAGAATCATAGTCAAAAATAATGGGCTTAGTAGTACGTTCCATGTTGGATACCACAACGTCACTAGGAAGTAGCAGTCTGGCAGGGACACGGGTAGCTTTCCATAACACGCTTCTTGCCATTTCTATCATTTCATAATCAACTTTAGATACGCCAACACCAATACCCCACGTTGCAAAAAAGGTATTGGCTATAGCACCACCTATATAAATAGTGTCTGCCACTTCCAACAGTTTATCGATCACACGAATTTTTTCCGGCGTTTTCCCGCCCCCGATAATAACAGTTAAGGGTCGGTCGGGATTTCTTACCGCCTGTGAAATCATGGTAAGTTCGCGTGTTAATAAGAGTCCGGCATAAGATGGGAGATAGGAAGATATACCAACAGTAGACGCGTGTGCACGATGAGCAGCGCCGAATGCATCGTGTACAAATATATCTCCCAACCGAGACAACTGTCTTGCAAATTGTGGATCATTTTGTTCCTCACCCTTATGAAAGCGTATATTTTCACACAAGACTATACTCCCGGGTGGAAGTGAATGTATGTGAGCTACAGCCGAATCAGTTACATATTCACGAAAAAAAACAACATCTTTTTTCAGGAGCGCGGAGAGTCTCTTTGAAACACATTCAAGTGATAAGTTCGGATGTATTTCTCCCTTCGGGCGACCGAGGTGTGACAGTAGAACAACTGTTGCACCTTTGGAAATGAGCAGTTCTATAGTGGGAATCGCTTCACGTATACGGGTGTCATTTGCAATTTCGTTCTCAGCTGTGAGGGATACATTAAAATCCACCCGTACGATCACCCGTTTTTTATGTACATCTATATCAGTAATGCTGGGCAGTTCCATGCTCATATATTATTTCAGAGAATGCAGTGCCATTTCGACCAGGCGGTTTGCATAGCCCCATTCGTTATCGTACCAGGCTGTAACGTGAATAAGCGAATTTCCTACAACATCCGTTAAAAATGGGTCAACAATGCTTGAGTGCGGATTACCGATATAGTCTGTTGACACAAGCTCTTCGGTTGCCACACTCAGTATTCCTTTATGTGTTGTGTTCTGTGCAGATACAAACGCGCCATTAACATCTTCAACAGATGTATTTTTTTTGACTTCAATTACCAACTCTATGAGAGATACTGTCGGAAGCGGGACACGAATTGCCCGGCACTGGAGCACACCCTTAAGGTGTGGAAATAACTTTGCGACATCGCGAGCGGATCCGCTTGTTGCAGGAATCATATTTACCATAGCGCTACGTCGATCCCGAATACCTTTTTTTATGGAATTATCAAGAAGGTTTTGAGAATCAGTAGATGCATGTACGGTTGTCATTGAGCCCCGAATAACACCAAAAGAATCATCCATCACTTTCAACACCGTGGCAACACAGTTTGTTGTACAGGATGAGTTGGAAATAACCTTTTGACCAGCGTATGCCGTATGATTAACACCAAAAACGAATGTTGGGGTATCATCGCGAGCCGGCGCGGAGATGATTACATGCTCCGCTTTATGCAGTGATGCCGTTTCAGTTGTCGTAAACTTACCGGTACATTCAAGTACTACATCTATATTTCTCCACGGAATATCAGCGGGATCTTTTTCCTGAAAAACTGAAACTCCTTCAAGTGACTTAGCGAATGATCCATACACCGAATCATGCGCGAGAAGATACTCATGAGATGACTTATCTGATCCACTATTTATTGCGATAAGTTCACAATCACTGCGGTCCAATATAATACGTGCAGCGTTCCTGCCGATACGACCAAATCCATTTATACCGATTCGTTTTTTCATAGGTATAGCGTATCACAGTATCGTTATTTTTTTCCTGTTGCTTGACATACAACTGACAAAATTATCGTTATTTCATTGAAACGGTCTAGACAAGATTTTATGGGTAGTGTATGATGAATTTTATAAGCTCGATTAGAAGCTTCTTTTTTTTCTTACACGTATATCTACTATGGCAGGAACATCAAATACATATAGCGGCGATCAGATAGTAGTTCTT
>CAYSEV010000010.1:656-38104 GCA_964430295.1 uncultured Gammaproteobacteria bacterium | reverse complement strand
TGGATCCAGTAGATCCTGTAGGGCCTTGAACACCTGTGGCGCCTGTTGTTCCTGTTGGACCCTGAATGCCCGTTGAGCCGGTCATGCCGGTTGCGCCTGTTGGGCCAGCAAATCCCGTGGATCCAGTAGATCCTGTAGGGCCTTGAACACCTGTGGCGCCTGTTGTTCCTGTCGGACCCTGAACGCCCGTTGAGCCGGTCATGCCGGTTGCGCCTGTTGGGCCAGTGAGTCCTGTAGAGCCTGTTGGGCCTTGAATACCTGTTTGCCCTGTCGGACCGTTGCTTCCCGTTGCACCTGTTTCTCCTGTTGGTCCCTGAGTTCCTGTCTGACCTGTCGGTCCATTGCTACCTGTAGATCCTGTTTCACCCGTTGGACCTGCAAACCCAGTTGCACCTGTTGATCCTGTGGGGCCCTGTGTTCCTGTGCTTCCAGTATTACCAGTCGGTCCTGCTGCACCTGTTGCTCCAGTCGCACCTGTCGTTCCGGATGATCCGGTTGCACCTGTCGGTCCTGATGCACCATTCATGCCAGTCGCACCTGTCGCACCTGTTGGTCCTGTTTCTCCAGATGGTCCTGTCGGGCCAGATGATCCCTGTGTTCCTGTAGGCCCTGTTGGGCCATACGTTCCTGCATTTCCTGTAGGCCCTGTTGGGCCATAATCACCTTTGGATCCCGTTATACCCGTAGGCCCTAGTTCTCCCTCTAATCCACTTGGACCCAAAACACCAGTGGGGCCAGCCAAGCCAGTTGGTCCTGTCGGACCGGATACTCCAGGTCCGCCGGTTGGGCCCGTCTGACCTGTGGCTCCTGCAATTTGAGCAGATTGTGATGCGGATCGTGGTAACAATCCAAGTAATGGATTAACAGCTGGAGTAGATGCTTTTGGACCTGATGTATTTTGATTCGATAAACCCATGATTTGATATATTAAAGCCCCGGTTCCCAATAAGGCGAGCATAAGAATCATCCCTAATGCCAATGGTGAAAGAAAATTTATTTTTGTTATGACTGGAGGAGCTGCCCCTGCTGGAATGACTATCGTTTCCGGTCCTTCCTCTATGGGGAGAGTGGCTTGTGGATGAGTTTGAAGGGGGAAATCGCCTGCAATTGTTGATGGCACAACTGGTGGCGCCTCAACGGCAGATACTGATGGCGCCGAACTGGCTGCAGCTACAATAGCATCGGATGTATGCGGGGCAGCGAGAAGGGGTACACCAGGTAAAAGATGGTCTGTTCTTGCTTTCTTTTTCTGTACGTTCAACTCGGGTGATTTTGGAATATTGGCCAGATATTTTGATGGATCATCTACAATCCAGCCTTGTAATAATGCGCATTTAAAGAAAATACGCAGAGTAGAGAATCGTCTGTTGATTGTGGCTGTTGGCACATGATCCAAGAGTTGTGATCGCTTGTATTTTTCGAGTATGTCCGTTGAAATTTGCTTCAGTAATCCTTGTTGATTTGATTTCTGCGCTGGAAAATCATTTGTTTGGCTTGTTGTGATAATCCAATTGAAGAAATGTCGCAGGTCTGTGCGGTAATTTTTCTGCGTAATTTCTGAGGTGCCTTGTTCCTGAAGAAATCCAATGAACGTTCTCTCGATAAAACCTTGATAATCCGCGAGATTAGATAACATTAGACTCTCCATGTATCTAGTAAATCTCATATATAATAAGCGTGTCAATGCGTGAATGATCCAGAAAAGTAGGGTTGGAAAGGGTAAAAATTATTATTTTTTCTATTTAAAATAATAAAATATGTTATATTCCACGAATTACCGCATATAAATTTATATTGTTAAAACGGAATAAATTTAATTAAAATTCAATTAATTTTGAATGAAATATTTCGACAAAACATAATTTTTTAACCGCATTGGAATTTTCTGATTATTTAAAAAGCGGTTCGTGAAATGCTGCTAATACAATCTAAATGAATACGATATCTTATAATATATTCATATAAAGTCTTATAGTTTTAGTGCTAAAAATAGGGGGCAAAATGCCATTTTGGTCACTATAGTTCAAAAAATATTGAATATCATTTTATTGGCATTATGTGGGATAAAGTGCTATATATTATTTAGATTGTCATAACAATATAAAGTTATTTTTGATCACGTATATTGATGAATTACTCGTAAAAAAGCGCAATATATTTGTAGTTACAGCTGAAATATATTTACTACAGGGGAGAGAGTGAGTAGATACCTCACATTAGCAGCATTCATCACAGAGTGTTAAGTCTATTATATATTGTCTAATCAATCTAAATTCTATATTCAATCTACGCTGTGTATAAAATCATAGAAGAAATCTCCTGACGTATTAATTTTCTTATCATATCCTGTAATCCGTTTTATTGGCGTGAAAAGGGTGTGTATGTGTCTGTATTGACCATATTTTTCGCGTGTGAAAACTACCAATGACACATAACAATACAAACCTCGACACAGTTGATTTGCAGTCACGTACGGTCATTACAGGGGCAATCTGTATTTTTTAAGGGTATTGAGATTGTGTGTAGTATAATATTGATATATGGAAAAGAAATCTATGAACTCTAGCACATCTTCTGCAACAATCCAGAATAATTCGCACAGCACTGTGAAATTTCATGCGGATGCTGTTGAGCCTAAATGGCAGCGTATTTGGAAGGAAATTTCTCTCTACAAATGCGATATTTCACAGGCTAAAAAGCCGTTTTATAACCTTATGATGTTTCCATATCCATCTGCGGAGGGCCTTCATGTAGGGAATATGTATGCCTTTACCGGAAGTGATATATATGGAAGATTTAAGCGGCTTCAGGGATTTGATGTCTTTGAGCCTATTGGCCTTGACGGATACGGTATCCACAGTGAAAATTTTGCTCTAAAAATAGGGCGTCACCCTATGGATCACGCAGAAATAACAGAGAAAAATTATTATGCACAGCTTCAAAAAATTGGTGCTATGTTTGATTGGAATAAAACTGTGCAAACGTATGATACAGATTATTATAGATGGACACAGTGGTTGTTTGTACAAATGTTTAAACATGGCCTCGCATACAGAGATAAAGCATCTGTGAACTGGTGCCCAAGTTGTAAGACTGTGTTAGCGGATGAACAGGTAATTGATAACGCCTGTGAAAGATGCGGGAATAATGTAGAAAAAAGACTGCTAGAACAATGGTTTTTTAAGATTACCGCATATGCGGGAAAATTGCTGGAAAATTCACTGAAGCTGGATTGGTCAGAAAAAGTGAAGGTTGCACAAAAGAATTGGATCGGGAAAAAATCGGGAATAAATATTACCTATCAAGTGTTTGATGAAAAACAGACAGAGGTGGGGAGTGTTGTCTGTTTTACTACAAGACCTGACACGAACTTTGGGGCAACCTTCGTCGTTCTTGCCCCTGAACACCCGTTTATCAATCACATTAAAACAGTGATAAAAAAAGAACAGAGCAGTGCAATAACAAAATATCAGGAAAGTTGTTCAAAAACTTCAGAAACTGAACGGGTATCGACAGACAGGAAAAAGACAGGAATTAATACAGGACTGTTCTGTAAAAATCATCTTACAGGACATATGATGCCACTCTACATATCTGATTTTGTCCTTATGAATTTTGGTACAGGAGCGGTTGTCGGTGTCCCAGGACATGATACACGGGACTTTGAATTTGCCAAAGCTATGAAATTACCCGTTATTCGAGTCGTAAAGACCTCTGACGGTGATGAATCACCCATAACATCAGTTGATCAGGTTCAGGAGAATGAGGGGGTTATGGTAAATTCAGGCTTCCTTAATGGTTTGGATATCCATGCTGCTACAGTAAAAATGATGGATCATATGGAGGAAAAAGGGTGGGGAAAGCGCGTCACATCATACCATTTGCGAGATTGGCTTATATCGAGACAGCGATATTGGGGTCCTCCTATCCCTATGATTCGCTGTGTGTCTTGTGAGGAGGCCGGAAAAGGCGAACGCTCAGACATGCCTGGTTGGTACTGTGTGCCGGAAGATCAATTGCCCGTTGTATTGCCCCGGATCGAAGATTATAGACCTGGAGATGATGGAATTGCTCCATTGGCTAAGCATACTGAATTTTATGAAGTCATGTGTCCGGCGTGTGGCAAACCTGCAAAACGGGAGACCGATGTATCGGATACATTCCTTGATAGTTCATGGTATTTTTTGCGCTATCCAACAGTCCAAACTAAAAATTCTAGCAAAGTAGCATTTGATACTGCTATCACTAAGAAATGGTTACCAGTTAACATGTATACGGGTGGAGCAGAGCACAGTGTACTTCATCTTATGTACAGCCGCTTTGTGACAATGGCACTTCACGATTGGGGATACATCGATTTTGATGAGCCGTTTGCCAAATTCTTCGCACATGGGTTAGTCATAAAAGATGGTGCAAAGATGAGCAAAAGCAAGGGAAATGTAGTAAACCCAGATGAATATATCAAATTATACGGTGCGGATGCTTTAAGACTGTATCTGATGTTTATGGGACCGTTTGATCAGGGGGGGGATTTCCGTGATACTGCGATGGAAGGCATGAGTAAGTGGGTTGGAAGGGTTTGGAAAATGACCATACAATCGCTCGAAACACGCGGTCAAACAAATCCTGATATTGGATCTTTACTGCAAAAATTAATCAGTAAGGTTACCGAAGATTTGGAGAAACGCCGCTATAATACTGCGATCGCGAGTATGATGGAATTTACAAATGCTGTTGCCGATGATACAGGGAGCATATCGATTGACGATGCCAAGACTTTTGTCCAGCTTCTGGCGCCGTTTGCGCCTCATGTTACTGAAGAGTTATGGAGTATGCTGAATGGGTATGCTGCAGATTCCTATACAAAACACCAGTCTATTCACACAAGTGTATGGCCAGTTCCCGATACCTCCCGTATTCGCATATCAGCCGTGACAATAATAGTACAGGTAAACGGAAAAGTTCGGGATATGTTGGAATTTCAGCCTGAAATCAGTAATATTCAGTCAGATGTGGAAATGCTTGCGAAAGAATCAGCAAAAATTCAGGCACACTTGGATGGAAAAACAATACGAAAGGTGATTTTTGTAGCAGGTAAACTGATTAATTTTGTAGTGACGTGACTTTATGGATGCCGAAAGGCCTTCCGTTGTATCTATACTACGAATATATACTGTGCCGATTATTTTCGGAGGGATCAGTTTCTTTCTTATAGTATGTTCTCTCGTGCTCTTAGTAAAATCTTCCTTTCCCACAGATGAAATTACATTTCTAGACCGCCACAACAATATATTAAAAGATGTTAGCAATCTTGCTAGTGGCTCTGCTATCACCTCAAAAATAATGGTGGATATCGAGGGAGCAGTGGTAAATCCCGGCGTTTTAACAGTCCAAACAGGAAGTAGGGTAGAGGATGTTATCACAATGGCAGGTGGGTTGCGAAAAGATGCCGATAGTATGTATGTGTCACAATCAATAAATCGCGCAATGAAGGTTGTGGATGGAATGAAGATATATATACCAACCGTATCGGAAACGTCGCACATTAATAATATTGCAGGCCAAAATGGAATGATGACGTCGCACAATTCTTCAATATTGTTGCAACGTCCTGACGGACAGTCGCAAAATATTGGTGGAGTTACCCACGTTTCGATAAACATGGCAAGCAAAGATCAATTGGAAACCTTGACAGGAGTTGGTCCCGTCACTGCTCAGAAAATTATAGATAACAGGCCATACCAAACACTCGAAGAACTTGTATCTAAAAAGGCAGTTGGCCAATCTGTGTTTGAAAAAATTAAGGAACAGATTGACCTTTGAAATCATGGCCCGCCTTGCCGATATATACGGCCGTCGAGGCAGGCTAATTTCAAGGCACTGTATTGGCGTACAAAGGCAAAACTCATGTTGACCTTACTATCTAATCATCTCAAAAAACGCATACCCAAACATATCAACTTTTTTTTACCGTATGTCTATCCTTGAAACCGTTTCATCCATTATAGTTCGATCACTTCATGAACCGCATGCCGGCATACTTCTTGGAATTCTTTTTGGAACCAAGGCGACATTATCAAAACCCTTTATTGAATCACTCCTTATTACCGGCACTATTCATATTATTGCGCTCTCGGGTATGAATATTACGATGCTTGTGACTTTTGTCCAGCTGATACTGTTAAGCTTTTTAAAGCGTTCACAAGCAAATATAGGCGCGATAGTAGTTATTATAGGTTTTATCTTGATGGTGGGGGTATCTGCAAGTGTTATTCGGGCCGCCATAATGGGCTCTATATCACTTCTGGCTGTGAATTTCGGGCGGAAAAATGTCCCACTATTCACGCTTTTTTTAGCAGTCACGATCATGCTTTTGCTACATCCCCCATGGGTGACCGATATAGGATTTCAGTTATCTGTTTTTGCAACACTTGGGATTATACTGTTTGCCAAAAAAGAAAAACAGATATCTACAAGTCAACCAATTTCATGGTTTTCCCGTGTGTACAGTTTCATTGAAGAAGATTTGAGGGTAACGCTTTCCGCTCAGGTTTTTACAATTCCACTCATTCTTTTTCAATTTCACCGGATATCCCTGATTGCGCCGTTGACCAATATTCTTATTGGATGGCTCATTGCTCCCATTATGGTTATCGGTTTTTTGATGATCGCATGTGGTTTGGTGTGGCTCCCACTGGCGCAAATGGTCGGGCTTGTTGCATGGGTATTCATTTCTACGCTTATCACACTGGTTAATCTGACAGCGCACATTCCCTTTGCGAGTATTTCGTTTTGAGTATTGATATGAAGCTGAGAACAGGGTATCTGATAAGCGGCATTGTTACAGGAATAATTATCCTGTTTGGATTTATTCTTACTCTCCCCGATGGGAAACTGCATGTGGTTTTTTGCAATGTAGGACAGGGTGATGCTGCATACATCCGATTTCCCGATGGTAAAGATATGCTTATAGATGGTGGTCCTAATAATTCGGTTTTAGATTGTCTTGGCAGGCATATGCCATTTTGGGACAGACGTATCGATCTTGTCGCTTTGACTCATCCTCAAAAAGATCACATGCAAGGACTGATTTCCGTGGTAGATAGGTATTCTATAGGATATATGATCCGCAGCGATGTATCAAACTCATCCGATGGATTTGAGCTTCTACAGCAATCACTGAAAAAACAGAACATTCCTGTCCGTTTTATGGTTCAGGGAAATAAAATTCAGGTTGGTACAACAATGTTGTCGTATATCTGGCCGTCAAGCGATCAGATAGCGAAAGGAAAACGTGCTGAGCAGCAATTTGCTGATTCTCAAAAAAATGTCTCGGATGAACGTGTTTTAGGTGCACAAACAGGTGATTTGAACGATTATAGCCTTGTTCAACTCTTGCAGTATGGATCATTAGATGTGTTGTTTACCGGAGATGCTGATGATCACGTTGAACACTATTACACTGGCTTGCACATCGGTTCGCGACCAATAGAGATCCTTAAAGTCCCCCATCATGGAAGTAAGACAGGGATGACTGATGCATTCATTTCATGGATTCACCCTGCTGTCGCCATCATTTCTGTTGGAAAAAATACCTACGGACATCCATCGAAAATTTCGTTAGATTTGCTGGCAAACGAACATGCGACTGTGTATCGAACTGATGAGTTCGGTGACATCGAAATTATCAGTGACGGAACCACATTTAGCATCAGTACCCAAAACAAAAAATAAACTGCGCCGGGCTAAAGCCCTACATATTTCCAAGGAAGCGCAGACATGATTCTCCTCATCTTTGCTCATGGCTGTCGTTCATCCCCGTGTTTAAAAGCATGGGTTTTTTCGACAGAGAAATAAAATATTGCTGTGACAGTCTAAACTCAATTTTATTAGCAATAAGAGCGTATTTAGTGCCATTTTTATCCCCGATGTGTGTTGACGAAAAATAATTCTACTCATATATTTTTGTCGATTTTTTTATTTCACAATCAATAATTTTATATGTTACGTATTTTGGATTATTCAAACAATCTAAATCATTCAAACCATTTTGTGAAAAATAAAAAAAGGCCTAGTAGTAACTGCATCAAACTATTGTTTCCGCAAAAAAATGAGGCTAAATTGCGGGAATAACAGACTTGACAGTGAGTAGGGAACATGATCAACTGGATATACGCAAACATTTTCACCGAATAGTTTTTGAGCTCAAAATGCGGAGATAACGAAAAAGTTTGCATAGATCTGATATGGTTGACCAGTATCTGTCCATCGGAGAAGCAGCAAAACGACTTGGCGTGTCGATCGATACCGTGCGTAGATGGGAAAAATCGGGGAAACTGCGGGCATACAGACTTGATGGAAAGAACCGTTCGTTTAAAGTGCGGGATATAGATTTACTTCAGTTAGGACCTTCAATTTCAGTAAAAAAAGCAGCAAATTATTTACATGTTTCACCATCCACCGTTCGTCGTCGTGCGATCCAAGGCCAATTGCCGGCAACTATTCAGGAAAATCGGTTTAGAAAATTTTCATTTGAAGATTTGGAAAAATATAAATCATCACAACCTGTCGTTCTAAAACCGCCACAGCCTGAATCTGTTGTGCATATTCACAACACAACGGGTTCAAAAAAAACCTCTGTGGGTATGGGGGTATTGTGGCTTTCAGGCATATCCGCATTGGCTATACTGGTATATTTTTTATTTAATTCATTAATAATAAAACAACTGCCGTTTGCAGGATTCTCCACACGAAAGATCTCTGTTGTCTATGTCCCAACGCCGAGTGTACAACGAGTTCAGGTTGCCGAAGACACATTACCATCTGTGTTGGGTGCAACAAACACTTCCCCATCAGTGCTTACCGCAACCATTTTCCCCGGAACTCTTGCATCGTATATCCGCACATCAGTTTCAAAAGTTTTTCATTGGATCGGATTTGATATTGCAGCAACTCAATTGGCAAATATTGGCAATGCTGAAAAAGGCCCGACCGGATCAACAGGAATTCAAGGGAAAGATGGATTGAATGGACTAAACGGCAGAAACGGGACGAACGGATCCAACGGAGAAAAGGGAGACAAGGGAGACAAAGGGGATTCAGGAACCAATGGTTCAAATGGAACGGATGGCGTGACTGTGTATGGCCCGACAGGCGCAACCGGTTCAGGGGGTAGTGGAGGCGGTGGGCCGACGGGATCAACGGGAGCAACTGGTACAGAAGGAGCAGTAGGACAATCCGGGCCAACCGGATCAACCGGTATCTTGGGGGAAACCGGTCCGACAGGATCAACAGGATCAACCGGTGGCGTAGGTTCAAGCGGTCCGACGGGGTCGTCGGGAGCTACAGGTTTAGCAGGTATTCAGGGAGCAACGGGAGCAACGGGGTTTGCAGGTTTCTCAGGGCCAACCGGATCAACAGGCTCGTCCGGTTTTGAAGGGCCGACGGGAGCGTCAGGAATTCAGGGATCAACGGGATCAACAGGACTTATCGGGTTATCCGGACCCACAGGATCAACAGGGACTACCGGTTCACAAGGGGAAATTGGGCCTACAGGATCAACAGGAGCCACAGGATTTGCGGGCGTATCCGGACCAACGGGATCAACAGGAGGTAGTGGAGCAGCAGGTATCCAAGGTTCCACAGGATCAAGTGGTGCAACAGGTCTCATAGGTTCACAAGGTCCAACGGGTGAAACAGGTTCCACGGGATTATATGGATCGTCAGGCCCGACAGGAGCTACCGGCAGTACAGGTACCAATGGCCCGACAGGGTCTACCGGTGAAGCTGGTCCGACAGGATCAAGTGGTGCAACAGGTCTCATAGGTTCACAAGGTCCAACAGGAGAAACAGGTTCAACCGGCGCAACTGGCACTCAAGGGCCAACGGGTGCTACCGGAGAAGCTGGACCAACAGGGGAAACGGGTGCTACCGGAGAAGCTGGACCGACAGGATCAACAGGATCCACAGGATTTGCAGGGGTCTCAGGTGCAACCGGAGCTACAGGCGAGATAGGGTTTACCGGACCTACCGGAATGACCGGATCTACGGGAACACTTGGGCCAACTGGAGCCACAGGTGGTACGGGTATAGCCGGCGGTGGTGGAGTAGGTCCAACCGGGCCAACAGGAACCACAGGTTCATCAGGAGTTGTTGGAGAAACAGGTCCGACCGGAGCAACCGGTGGAACAGGTGCTGCAGGAATTCAAGGATCGACAGGATCATCCGGTGCAACGGGATCTGTCGGAGAAGCAGGCCCGACCGGACAAAGTGGATCAACAGGTCTTATTGGCGGATCAGGTCCTACAGGAGCTACCGGAAGTACAGGTTTGGAAGGATCACAAGGAGCAACAGGATCATCCGGATCTACTGGAGTTGTGGGTAGCTCTGGGCCTACGGGTATGACTGGCTCTACTGGGGTTATAGGTAGCTCTGGGCCTACGGGTATGACTGGTGCAACGGGAAGTATCGGTGAACAGGGGCCAACAGGTGCAACCGGTTCAACTGGCACTCAAGGTCCAACGGGTGCTACTGGGGAATTAGGTCCAACGGGTTCCACAGGTGCTACGGGCACAGTAGGATCACCAGGACCAACGGGCAGCACGGGGTCAACGGGTGTGGATGGTGGTTCAGGACCAACGGGTAGCACTGGCACTACGGGTTCAGTAGGCGCATCAGGACCATCTGGTTCAACTGGATCAACAGGTGCTGCCGGTTCCAATGGCCCTACAGGGGCGACAGGTGCAACAGGATTGGAAGGAATTCAAGGATCGACGGGGTCATCCGGAGCTACCGGTACAGTAGGATCTTCAGGTCCTACAGGGAATACCGGATCAACCGGCAGTCTAGGGGTATCTGGACCAACAGGAGAAACAGGCGCAACCGGAATCCAAGGCACATCGGGTCCAACCGGCGCAACGGGAGCGACTGGTTATCAAGGTCCAACGGGTATGACAGGTTCTACAGGTGCAAACGGAGCAACAGGACCTACAGGATCAACAGGAAGTACCGGATCGATAGGCTCAAATGGCCCGACCGGATCATCCGGTGCAACAGGAGAAAATGGTGGTTCTGGACCGACAGGATCTACCGGAGCGACAGGGTCTGTCGGATCGCAGGGTCCAACAGGTGAAACAGGAGCTACAGGTTCCAATGGTCCGACTGGAAGCACTGGCGTGCAAGGTCCAACGGGATCAACCGGAGCAACAGGCGTTACAGGTGTGCAGGGGTCTACAGGATCTACGGGATCCACAGGGACGATTGGAGATGCAGGCCCAACAGGGTCAACTGGATCGACAGGAACGGCTGGAATACAGGGATCAACAGGAAGTAGTGGTGCAACAGGAGTTCTTGGAACAAGCGGTCCAACTGGTTCCACAGGGTCCACGGGCACCGCCGGGGTGCAAGGTTCTACAGGATCAAGTGGGGCCACAGGAAGTGTCGGAGAGGCTGGTCCGACAGGATCTACAGGCGGGACAGGAGCAGTTGGAATAGCCGGTGCCACCGGATCTTCAGGGGCTACAGGAACGATTGGAGAGGCAGGCCCAACAGGGTCAACTGGGGCGACAGGAACAGCTGGAATACAGGGAGCAACTGGAAGCAGTGGTGCAACGGGAGCAGCAGGATCTGTCGGTCCTACAGGATTTAGTGGTGCGACGGGTGAAACAGGTCCGACAGGATCTACGGGAATCCAGGGGCCGACTGGCTCAACCGGCGCTACCGGGTTTGCCGGTGCTTCAGGTCCAACCGGTTCCACAGGTGCGACAGGTGCAGCCGGATTTGCTGGTCCAACAGGATTTACGGGTGAAGGAGGACCTACCGGTTCTACGGGATCTGCAGGAATTCAAGGTTCCACAGGATTTTCAGGAGCAACAGGTACCATCGGACAAACAGGACCAACCGGCATGACAGGAGCAACGGGAACTGTAGGTGCAAGTGGCCCAACGGGATCAACTGGAGTGACAGGAACGGTTGGGGCAAACGGCCCAACAGGCAGCACTGGTTCTACTGGGACAGCAGGTGTTACAGGCCCAACGGGATCAACTGGAGCGACAGGAGTAGTAGGTTCAAATGGTCCAACAGGATCTACAGGTGCCAGCGGAGCGACAGGGAGTTTCGGACAAACAGGACCGACAGGCATGACGGGAGCAACCGGAGTTGCGGGCGCTTCGGGTCCTACAGGATCAACGGGAGCAACAGGATCTGTTGGATCCAATGGACCTACAGGGTCTACCGGTGCTACAGGAACAGCAGGAGTGCAAGGATCAACAGGAGCATCAGGAGCAACAGGGAGTGTCGGACAAACAGGACCGACAGGTATGACAGGCGCAACGGGAGGTGTTGGAGCATCAGGACCGACAGGCACCACTGGATCGACAGGGGCAAACGGCGGATCAGGACCAACGGGATCCACAGGCGCCACGGGGACAGCAGGCGCATCAGGACCATCAGGTTCCACGGGTGCTACCGGTGCTGCTGGGCAAATGGGTGCGAATGGTGAAGTTGTATTCAGTATTTCAAATAACCTCATCTATCCATATCCTGTTACAGACCGTTCTCTCGCATTTGGATCAACTGCTACTACAAGTGCGTTTATTTATCTTAACGGCACCCAAAATGTGAATCAGCACGGATTCTTTGTCAGTGGTCAGGAACTTGGTAAATCACTCGTGATGTTTAATCAAACCGGCACGCAAGATATATTCACGGCTTCTAATTCTGGGACAACGCGATTCACTATCGCTGCAAATGGGGACATAACCCAGACATCTACAGAAACTACAGGTACAGCATATACATTAAATGGAAACAGCTTAACGACAGGTACTGGACTCTCTATTTCCTCTACGTCAACCGGATTTACGACAGGAAAGTTGGCTAGTATAGATTGGTCGCCTGGGAGTGCAATAACGGCAACAGGCGATTTGGTACGCATTAATATCGGCCCGAATGGTACAATTGGCAATTTATTTAATGTGACTGATAACGGTTCCACACTCTTTAGTGTTTCTGAATCTCAGATCACGAACGCCCTCCCAACGCAGTTTACCGCAGCAGGTGATGTGGCTATTGCGTATGATCTGAACTTTACCAACCAGACAGCTTCCTACATAAAGTCATATGGTCCGCTTTCACTGCAATCAGGAGAATTATTTGAGTCAAATAATTTAACCCTCAGCGTGTTTAATTCAGGAAAAATATTACTGGATACCGTCAATGGAACCGGAGGAGTCGGTGTAGGGGGAAGCATAACTCCAAACGGTTTCTTTGAAGTGAACGGTGAAAAACAGGGACAGGCATTGGTACAGTTTAACGAGACCGGAAATCAGAATATATTGGTAGCTTCAACCTCCGGTGTGACAAAATTCGTTATAGCAAACAGTGGCAATGTAGGCATCGGTAATTCAGCTCCGGTAGGGAAACTTGATGTGAGCGGTGAGGTGGCAGGGAAGGCCTTAGCAGTATTTAATCAAACGGGCAATCAGGATATATTGACCGCATCTGCAGCAGGGGCAGCAAAATTCAGAATTGATACAAGTGGAGATGTCTTTTCATCAGGATATTTTTCGGGATTAAATACGAATACGACCCTTCGTGCGAGTGGCACGGGTGTCGGTCAATCTGGAACCGGAAGTATTTATTTCCAGGATTCTTCAGGAACCACCAAAGGGAGATTGGATACAACAACTACTGGATTAAACACCGGTGATGGGAGTGATGGCGCATTATCTGTATCATCCGGCACCACGACGATAAACGATGATTCTTCTGCTGCGTATGGATTGGAGGCGGTGTCTACGACATCATCAAGCGGTCAGACAACAATACCGGTCGCATCCACCACAAATTTTGCAACAGGAGACGAGGTTCTCATTATACAAATGCAGGGGTACGGTGCAGGATCATATGAGTATCGAAAAGTAACGACAGTAAATACAAATACCAGCATTGTTGTCGATTCCAACTTAACCTTCACATATACCGAGGATGCAAGTAGTGCTGCGCAGATTGTGGAAGTACCTCAATTTACGAATGTAACGGTAACGGGTACCGGCGCGCTAACTATGAAAGACTGGGATGGTTCCACGGGCGGTATTATGGTATTTCGTGCATCTGGTACCGTTACCCTGAGCGGTGCATCATCATCCATAACAGGAACCGGGACAGGCTTTATGGGAGGTACATCGCTTGAATCGGGTACAGCAAATCAGGGTGAAGGTATATATGCTCCGCAAGCCGCTTCAACGAGCCGCAATTATAACGGTGGTGGTGGAGGTACCCGTGCAGCCGCCGGAGGTGGCGGAAGTGGCGGTGGTGGATTTTTGGGAGCTACGTCCTCTGCTGCATCATCCGGTGGCCGGTCAGTTATGTCTACCGATGGAAGTAAATTATACATGGGTGGAGGTGGCGGTGGTGGAGGTGATGATTCTGATGTTGCCGGTGTGCAGGGAGGTGCTGGAGGTGACGGAGGAGGAATTATCCTCATTGAAGCAAGATCAATGATTTTTGAATCCGGCAAGGCTATCTCCAACGGAGGTGCCAATGGAACTGCCGCATCTGCAAACGATGCCGGCGGAAGCGGAGGCGGTGGCGGCGGAGCTGTATGGGTGCGGGCGGAAAAAATGTCGTTTAAAGATGCAACCACCAGTAGCAGAGTTATCAAGGCAGATGCCGGAACTGCAGGTGCAGCATCCGGAACAGGCGCGACAGGAACAGCAGGTGGTGATGGATGGATACGAGTGGAAGCAAAAATGCTTGATGGAGCTTATCTGGAACAGTCAACAAGTACATATGGCGTTACATTTCATACATCTGCCAATACGAGCACGTATGGATCATTGTTTGTCGGGAAAGTTGATACTGAAGCGGCTGACCTTGCGGAATTATATACATCACAGGAACAATTAGAACCCGGCGATATTGTTATGATCGGTTCGGATACCATAGGTGGCGGTCCGTTTGATGTAAGTAAGGCTACAGTACTCTCAAAACACGCGCCTATAGGGGCCGTTTCCACCAAACCAGGGTTGGTGCTTGGGTCACTGGATATTCCATCAAAGGCAACCACATATCCGATAGCCTTGAAGGGAAGGACTCCTGTAAAAGTTACCAATAGAAATGGAAACATCAGTCGGGGTGATCCTATTGCTCTAGACAATGTTGCGGGATTTGGTATGAAAGCAACAAAAGCCGGGTATATCGTAGGGTATGCGCTTGAAAACATGGATTTTGCTGCTTCAGGATTGCCGTGTCCATCATCTGTATCGCTTCAAAATGGACAGGAAGCATCCTGCGGGTCAGTGATGGCATTTATGCAGCCGGAATTATACGATCCAAAAGCGTTGGTGTTATCCTCGTTTACCGAAGAAGCACTCAGCGCTCTCAAATTCGAAGAAATTAAACAATCAACTATCTCAGGATTATTTGCATTTTCAGATATTGTTCAAAAATTTGCTCAGGATGCTCTGGCAGCAACGAACGGATTCTTTATAAACCTCAAAGCCGGTACGTTGGATGTCGGAGAACTGCGAATTGGCGGAAAAACGTTACGTGAATATATAATGGAAACAATTTCTAATTTCCAAACTCTAAGCTCCAATGCGTCTGTTGACACTCAGATAGCTTCTAGTTCAGGACAATTAGCTCTCCTTAGTGTCAGAACAGCAACTGACTCCGGCGTTGTTCTCGGTGCTACTCTGAACCAACCGATAGCGACAATTTCTGCACAAACAGGGGATCAGTCGGCTTCTCCGAGTGCCAGTTTTGCAAATGCACTCTTTAGCATGATCCAATCGATTAAAGTGCAGGGTGAAGCGATGATTCAAGGTATCCTGACGGTGTTTGGAAAGGCTATTTTCAAGTCACAGGTGACTGTTGAAGAATCTATTGTATTCCCAACAAACATGGGTGGTACGTTTGTGATTCCAACGTATATCTCGAAGGTACGTGTGTCATTTGATAAACCATTTGAATCAACGCCATCTGTGTCATTAACCCCTGTGCTCACCAGTGCCAGTGACAGCGCATATTTGTCTGATGCAGCTGCGATAGCAGTATCGGATGTGACAGTAGATGGATTTACCGCGATTCTGGATTTCCCAATTATGCACGAGGTAACGTATAGCTTTACTGCACTTCAAATTAGTGGAAACAAAATATCTAAAACAACCCCGTTAGATAGTTCTGCCGGGATTTTAGGATCTACAACTACGCTTGAAGCATCACCATCATCATCTGTATCAACTGTCTCAGGAAATCTACAGTAGTATGAAATCAAACGTTTACAAAAGACATTCCATACGTTTACTTCCGTTATTTGCATTTGCACTTACGCTCTTTGTAGGGCCCTATGTAATCCGTTCATTACTTCACACAAAAAGTGCTAATGCAGTCTGGTATAACAATAGTTGGACATTACGTAAAAAAATAGCGGTGGCCAATACCGGAGGAACAATTACAAATGGGCAAATTTTACTCTCTGTTGATACCGCTGCGCTTATCACCGCAGGCTCAATGCAGAGTGACTGTGATGATATTCGTCTCACTGATTCAGATGAATACACGCAAATTCAGTATTGGGTGGAAGCAGGATGCAATACAACGACAACACAGGTATGGGTAAAAATTCCATCAATTCCGACAGGAGGTAAAACAATTTATTTTTACTACGGTAATCCTGCCGCAACAAATGCGGAGGAATCCTGGTCCGGGACGTTTACTATGATGAATTCTGCTAGTTGTCCATCAGGATGGTCCACAGATACAAATTTTGATGGTCGATTTCCATACGGTGGATCGTCGAGCGGCACAACGGGTGGGTCAGCGAGTCATAATCACGCACAGATAAATATAAGTACCGATGTCGCACCTCAAACCGGGACCAATGAGACTTTTTGCGGAAGCCCTACGAGTTTTTATACGAGTGATAATGGCGCACATACTGGTTTGAAAGCTGATATTTCCACTAATTCTTCCGTTCTTCCGCCGTATCTTGATATGGTCTATTGTAATAAATCTAAGCTAGATATAAAGTCCGGTCTTATCAGTCAGTTTGATACTACAGCTCCATCAGGTTGGAGTCGATTCACCTCATTGGATGCCAAATTTCCCCGTGGTGCTGCAACTTATGGAGGCACTGGAGGAAGTACCACTCACACGCATAGTTTCACAGGCGGGTATACGACAAGTGCCAGTAATGGCAGCGCAGTTCAAGTTTTTGACACTGGTGCATGTGACGGCGGGGTGGTGGGAGGGGCAGGCTCTACGCATACGCATGTCAGTAACGGTGGTACCACGGGGAGCGGTGATAATACACCTCCATATCTTAATATGGTATTCGCCTCCAAAGATGGTGATGGTGTTGGTGTTGCCGGTCAGATAAGTATGGTTAGCTCAACGCCGCCGCTTGGTTGGACGAGATTTTCCGGACTGGATGCAAAGATACCTCAGGGTAATAGCAGTTATGGAGGGACGGGTGGTACATCTACACATACCCATTCCATTACAGTTACCACAGATGGAAATAGTAACTCATATATAGGTGGTGCAGATGATGCTTCAGGAGCTGACGATCCGAGTCATACTCATTCAGGTACTACAACAACTGATACCCAATCAAACTTGCCTCCTTACTACACAACAGTGTTTGCCAAGCGGAACACACCGGACACTACAGCATCGTTTACCGGAAATGTACAGACGTCAGGTCGTGAACAGGGGATTTTTGTATGGTCTTTGGATGAAAATTCAGGGTCAACGGCAAATGATACATCAGGAAAAGGAAAGACAGGAACGATCACAAATGCCCTGTGGAAAGATAAAACAAATTGTCATAGCGGATCCTGCTTATTTTTTGACGGAACGGGAGATTATATTACACGAGCCGATGATGATGTCCTCGATGTTACCTCCACTGATTCACTCACACTTGAGGCGTGGTTTAGGCACGGAACAACAATTTCTTCGACGCAAGTACTGATGGCGAAATATAATGCGTCAACGGGGACAGATGGAGGGTTTAAATTATACATGGATTCGAACGGAAAACTGGTTTTTGCAGTAGACGCAAATAATTCATGGACACCCGATGCGTCTGTGACTTCAACTGCTTCATATAACGATAACAATTGGCACCATGTAGCAGCAGTGAAAAATGCTAATTCAACTATTATTCTCTATATCGATGGAAATCAAATCGGGTCAACGGCAATAGGAAGTGTAGGATCTCTGGTCAATACCGATGCATTCTATGTTGGAATGGATGGTGATGGGACAAGTAGCGGGTTTATAGGCTTTATTGACACAATAAAAACATTCAGATCAGCTCGAACCGGCTCTCAAATACTTGTTGATATGCAGGATGAAGGGACCTCTGTTGGTGTAGGATCTGTGCTCTCAAGCGGATCGGATACTTCATTGACTCAGGGATTAGTCGGCTATTGGAAAATGGATGAAAATACAGGAACCACGGTGACTGATTATTCGGGAAACGGAAACACGGGAACACTGACAAACTCACCTGTCTGGGATGTTGGCAGGTTTGGATCAGGTGTAAAGTTTGACCCTGCAACAACCGATAAGTACATTAGCGTATCTGCATCGACAAGCTTGAATAACCAATCGTCATTTACATGGTCTACATGGATAAACCCAAGTCAACTTCAAAGCAGTAAGAGATTGCTATCGAAAGCCGGAGTAACGTCAATCACGTTACAAAATGTATCGAGCTCTCAGAGGATTTATTTTAATATTGCATGCAGTGGTACAGATTTACAGGTTCAGACAACAGCAAGTGATGCTCTTAATCTGAATTCATGGAATCATGTTGTAGTAATTTGGGATGGAACTAGTTGTGCAATTAGTAGCGCAAATATTTACATTAATGGAAAACTGGCGGCCAAGCATGCCAGTTCGACTGATGGTACAGGAACAAAAGATGATGATTCCAGTGGGCCGTTTACAATAGGTAATAATTGGAGTGGCTATACGACGCAGGTACAAGGAATTGTTGATGATACTCGTGTATATAATCGTGCTCTTTCTGACACTGACATTCGTCAGTTATATAACTGGGCACCCAGACCGATCGGCTGGTGGAAAATGGATGAAAACACCGGCACAGCAACAACTGCTGATTCATCGGGTAATGGAAATTCCGGCACTATGACCGGATTTACGTCATCTGACTGGGTCCAGGGAAAATTCGGACCTGCGCTTAATTTCGATGCAAATGATAATAAAATAGCATTGGGTTCACCGACACTTTTTGATGATATTCCTGCAAATGGCATAACCTTTTCAACATGGGTGTATCCGCGATCAAACGGTGAGGGAGGTGCAAATGGGAGAATATTGGAAAAAATAAACACGAGTGATTTACAAGGATATAAACTGTATCTGGGAAGTACATCCGGTAGAGTCCAATTGCAGGCGGATTTTTCTACAACCGACTTATCCGTGAGCAGTACCAACACACTCTCCATGAATGCCTGGCATCATATTGAAGTTGTTTGGGATGGAACAGGTACTGCCTCCAACGTGTTGATTTATCTTGATGGAGTATTATCACCACATAGTACAAATACCAGTGGAGTGGGTAACAGAGTAAGTGATGCCGCACAGTCGTTATATATCGGCAACGCATCAGATGGTACACACACGTTTGATGGGTATATTGATGATCTTAAAATATATAACTATACCCGTAGCCCTTCACAAGTGAGTGAAGATATGAACGGTGGGCATCCGCCGGGAGGCAGCCCTGTTGACAGTGAGATCATTCGTTGGAAATTAGATGAGCTGCAGGGAGCAACAGCAAACAATACAGGATATGGAGGATCTACATACAACGGAGCTATTACAGGGGCGAGCTGGTACAGTGGTGGCAAACAGAGTGGGGCTTTGGCAACAAGCACATCCACAAACAATGTGAGTGCAGGCGATGTTGCATTTGTCGACAGTCTGATAGGCATGAGCATTGGCATGTGGGTAAAGCCTGTATCACTTGCCACAAGCAAAGCACTCATTTCGAAATCCACAATGTCCACGCAAAACTCGTTTGCCGTGGTTACTGATACGTCCACATCGTCAGAAGTACGCGTACATATTCCGACATCGACGAGTGATACAGCAACCTATTTCACAACGTCAGGGTTAGGATTGACTAATGACACCTGGAGTTATCTCAATGTTGTCTACAATGCCTCAGAATCTGCATCGACACGAGTCAGGGTGTTCAAGAATGGAAAAGAAATATCAGGGAGTGTAACAGGGACATTGCCGGACAAGATGACTTCAGGATCAACATCAAACCTTAAAGTAGGGGCATCTGATTCCGGATCATATACGGCACTCAATGGAGTATTTGATGACATAAAGATCTATCCGTACGCGCTCACATATGAGCAAATGCTCATTGATTACAATGGAAAAAGCGCCATATTTTTGGGAGCTCTGAGTACAGATTCATCAGGAGTTGCCTCAAGTTCAGCATCCCGTGAGTTTTGTGTACCTGGGGATGCATCATCTTGTTCACCTCCCATAGGTTGGTGGAAACTGGATGAAAATAGAGGGACAACAGCGTATGATACCTCAGGAAATGGAAACGATGCTGTTTTTGAAAATAATTTAACAGCAACAGATTGGGTGGTAGGGAAAACAGGATCAGGCATTTCAGTAACGGGGACAAACAAGGATGCACTTGTTCTTAACAGTACAGCGTTTGATTTTGGAACAACAATACCGTTTACAATTGGCGGATGGGTTAAACCTCGCGTATCAGGTCTGCATGAAACGCTAATAACACAGACCGGAAGCGTTGCAGGTGGGTTTGAAATATACATATCAGAAACAACAAATACCATACGAGCTGTTACTGGAGTCGGTACACACTGCGCTATAGCCGGTACGACAACGCTCACCGATAATAAATGGCATCATATTGAGGCTGTGTACAATAGAAATGCCAGTTGTACTACATCAGACATTCTTGTATACATCGATGGTATTCGAGAAACAACATCAGTGAGTGATTCGACAGAAAATTCAAATGCAAATATAAACATCGGTGGGGTAAAATTGGGTTCAGGTGATACAAAAGATATGTCAATTGATAATGTTATTGTCTACAATTATGCCCGTACACCTGCTCAAATCGCATGGGATTATAATCGCGGCGCACCGATTGCCCAGTACAAATTTGATGAATGCACAGGCACAACGGCATATAATAGTGCTCCAACATCTTCAAATACTGCAGCGGGTAATAACGGGACAATAACAATTGGGGGGACCGGTACGTATACATCAGCAGGTACTTGTGGATCCGGAACATCGACTGAGGCATGGAATGGGGGAACAACAGGCAAATTTGGATCCAGTTTAGCGTTTGATGGAACAAATGATTATGTGACTGTAGCATACAGTGCAAGTATGAATTTCACAACCGATATTTCCGTCAGTTTTTGGTTTACGCCTGCAGTTACAATAGACTCTTCACTTAGTTCATTTAAGGGTATTATGTCCAAGGCATCTTCGAATTCTGACGCAGATAACGATTGGGTATTTTTCTGGAAAGATACTGAACAAGGAAGAATGCGTTTTGGTACATATGGCGATAATGTTCAAACAACAAACAATACATGGACGGCAGGGACCTGGTACCATGTAGTCGGAACAATTTCCGGTACGAATACAGCATATATATACGTAAATGGTGTTCAAAATAATTATGCAGGAGACACAAGTGTTGCTACAAGCCCTATCAATGGGATTACAAGTACACCGCTAAACATCGGTCTTGCTAAAGTAGCTTCAGGTGACCAGTATTTTGCTGGTCAGATAGATAATGTGCAAATATTTAACTATGCACTTACCCCGGCACAGGTGAAAACAGTCTATAATCAAGGTGCAGCAGTGCGATTTGGGCCATAATATATAACAGATTTACGTTGTATTATTGGACAAGTAATAGTAAAACAGCTATGATTTTTGAGTTCCTACTGTTTGTATGAAAAAAAGCATTATTCTTATAGTTTTTTTCCTCTTTGCTATCACCACTGTGGCATCTCTTTGGATTGCAATCTATTCGTATAATCAGGTTCAATCTGTGAAAAAATTAGCCACAAAACGAAGTTCAGATCCCGACGAAAAAATGCTTGCGACTATCGGATCTGTCGTGGCGCTTCCTGAAGAAAAGCCGACGATTGTAAATATTACTGATAGAGATAAATTGCAGGATCAGGAGTTTTTTAAAAAAGCACAGAATGGCGATAAAGTGGTGATATATGAATCGGTCAGGAGAATTTTTTTGTATAGGCCCTCGCTGAACAAAATTATCGATATTGCGCCTCTTGTATTTACAGGACAACAGACAGGTTCTCAAATGGCAACACAATCTGCACAAAAAATCTCACCGACGCCCGTGCGCCAGATTCAAAAAGAAGCCTCTGATGCAGGGGCGCTTGGCGTTGAAGAACAGGGGAATTTTCGTCTCAACTGAGAAAAACGTCGTATCCAAAATTTACCGTCAAGGGTGCATATGGAAATACGACAGTAAAAGTGCTGAAACTAGTGATACGTAATACAATACTCAATACTAAACTCGGCATTTTTTGACTGGTTTTCCCAATACATGTATTTTGAAATCTTGACTTTTCTATTTAAACGATCATATTAGATATATATGGCAAAAACACCGTCTCATTCGTTTACTCCAAAAATAGTTCTCATGATCGCCGGCATTATTGCAATCCCTCTTTTTGCTGTCGTTGCTATGCGCACAACAGACAATAGAAGCAAAGCGTCTTATAACGGTTTGCAGCAGTGCCTTGCGCGCTGTTCCGGAGGATTTAGATTTGGAGTGGAACTTTTTGCTGATCGAACATCTCAGTGTAAGCTGGATTGTCAGAAAACTGTTGTAGATAAGACCATGTCATGTTCTGAGTTCTGTTCTCGAAATGCGATTGATAGAGTGAACGCTCAGGGCCCAAATGATGCAAGGCGGCCTGTATCGTGCTTGTCACAGTGTCAGACATGGTCCGACACAAAGCCATGTGGCGGTGCAGATGGAACGCAGTGTACTCTCGGAAGTTGTCCTCCTGGGGCTATGTGTAAACAGAGCATTGGCGTTTGCAAAGATCACGTATGTGTTCCTAAAACAGCTTCTACTGACGGTACATGTACAGGCGAAGGGACACCCTGTGTTGTGGAAAAATGTATAGGATATGACTGTCCTCCCGGAAGAAATTGTCCTGCCATGCCACGATCATGTACAAAAAACCCCGGTGTATGCAAAAATTCACGATGTGTTATGAATGATGCTCCTCCACGACCGAGTGGTATTATCTCACAACCTGCCTGCCGATTACCGGATTCTGAGAAGTCAGAGGTAACATGGGGACAATGGAATGCGGATAAAACCAAGCGTATGAAAACAACCTGTGTCACAAAGGTTGTTAATTGTAGCGGGTCCACCTCGTGCACTACGGTGTCTGTTGATGTTCCTTCAACACAACAGTGGGGATTAGATTGATAATTGGTATATACATGCGTGAGGCTGGTTGTTTGCTATCTGTGTACAAAGATTAATTGTCTCTCAAGCAAGACAGAGAACTGATGGTTGTATTATTTTTCAATCGTGTGATTGATCCACGGTACACAATCAGTCTTAGAAGCTATATTTCCACATGGAGAGAGAATGTCTTTTCCGCAGCTGTGGTTTTTCAAATTGATCTATTGACTTTTGAAAAAATTGGGTATTGACAGCATCTAAATCCTGTAGTAAATTAATGTACAACAAGTGAATACCCGGGTGAGAATCCCAGGGAAAGAGCGGTGATCCATTCGAGATGGGGAGCTCTAAATCGAAAAAAGTTTCGCAAGTTGAATTGGGAAAGTCCCACTTCGCTAACGCTTCGCGGAGCAAGTAGATTTAAAAACGAGGGAACTGTATTTTCCGTCAAGGCTACACGGAATTTTTTATTTCATCTATATGTATATAGTTTGAAATAGAAAAGTATAGTTCTGAAGTAGGGTGGCACCACGATCCCGCTCCGCGGGAAATGACAAATGCCAAATGAAAAATGTCAAATACTTTTAGCATGTGACATTGCACATTGAGCTTTGTTTTAAACGTCCCTTTGCGCCTCCATCCCTCTTTAGGGATCGAGGCTCAAGGGGATTTTTTTGTGGCTGCTTAACGAGTAATCGAGTTTAGCAGCCGATCAATCCTCCTAACGTCGCAGCACGAAGGGTGTTCGAATAGAACGAAAAAAGCAGAGTCCTAAGACGAGGAGGATCGATGCCTACGGCGAGAAGTAAGATTTTGTGGAATTTACGTATCCGCCTGATCTTACCGTTTGTCTTTAGGTACTATTCGTACACGACAAACGGAGCGATCTAAGGCGGACTTAAGAAACAGTACTTCCTATAAAAATCGGAAACTGTTTGTAAAGAAAGGAGGTGAATTATATGAATGTGGAAGACCTGCCAAAACGAGTAGTGAAAAAACAGTAGCTACATGGGCGACAAGTGACACTGGAAGACTATACAACGAGCTTGAAAAGCCAAATTGGGCTCCTTGGCTATCTGCAAGCCCGGAATCATTAGCCGGGAGAGCAAAGAATTTTCCTGAAGGACAATTGTTATTGCTGCATGGCAATGAGTATGTAGCGAGTTTGTCACTCAATCAAATTTGCTGGGATGGTGTAGTCAAGCATCTGCCCAGTTGGGATGATGTTGCAGGTGATCCGACTGATTTTAGCCAAACATATCAGAAAACCGGCAATACATTGGTGTTGCTATCTATGAATGTAGCGCCGGATTGGAAAGGAAAGCGTATCCCTTCTATGATGATCACAGCAGCGCAGCAATTGGCGAAAGATCTGGGAGTGGATCATTTGATAGGATCGTTTCGTCCAAGTGGATATGGAGAAATAAAGAAGGGCATGCAGTACGACTTGGATTTCGAAACATATTGCCTGTTAACGCGTCATGGAACGGATAAACCCCTTGATCCATGGCTTGGAAGCTTATGGCATATGGGGATGAAGATGGTCGCTGTCGATCATGCTGCTATGACAGTCGCCGTGACCATGGATGAGTTTTATGGATATCAGCAACGATATCATAAAGGACAATGGGAAGAGGTGAAGCCAGGGATATGGGAATGTGGCGAAGTTGGGAATTGGACAGTTGATACACAGCATGGAATGGCCGTGTATAGAGAGAGTAATGTGTGGGGGATATTGCCTATCTAGGCAACGTGAGGATGAGGTATTCGGGGTCGGCCGGCCCCAACGCCTCATACATCATATGAAAAAAACATGGTTTACTATACAACAAGTACAGAGGTCTGTATTTGCACTTGCAGAATTTAGTCACTTTGAAAAAGTGATTTCATATCTGGTTCTCGGAAACTCACAGGCGATTCTGATAGATACGGGGATGGGATATGAGTCTATTTCCCATGTTGTCAGACAGATTACCCGATTGCCAGTGCGTGTACTGCTGACTCATACGCACTGGGATCATATTGGAGGGGCCTGTGAATTTGCAGATATTTCTGTGTTTGACGAAAAAAATGAAATTCAACGACTTAACAGAGGATTTACTTCGACAGAAATATCCGAATTGCATGATGTGGCAGTATTTGAAAAACCCTTTAAGCCAAAAGCATATGCGGTGAAGGGTGTACGAGCTTTGGCAGTACACAACACAGATGTCATATATTGTGACCCATGGAAATTTACAATTTGGCATACTCCAGGACACACGCCAGGGTCAATCTGTATTGTAGAACCATCCGAAGGCTGGCTATTTACCGGAGATACATTATATCCAGGCCCGTTATACGCGTTTGAGGATGAATCAAATGTAGATTCGTATTCATCTTCGATAAGATATATTAATGAGCATATTGATATATTTAGATGCATATATCCTGGACATAATGAAGCACTATCACATCCCGCGCTCATAACTGATGCAATACATCTATTTGAGCGGATTGAGAATAACGTTCAGCCGGATACTGTTCAAGATGGAAAAGGTGTATATGCCGGTACCATGTTGTCTGTTTTAGTAAAAGATAACGTATCCACGTTAGTTAAAATGTAGACTTATAAGTAATATATATGGGAGGAAAAATTTGAAGGCAAATGGGGCAAAAAATAGTAAGAAATATTGAAGCCTGTATGCAATACATTGCCTGAGCAAATGATGCATAGCATCATGCATCAGATGCTTTTTGTATGTTTTGATTGTTGTGTCAATTTATTAATTGATTAGCACTCATAATTATAAATTGCTAATAGCAGATTTTTTGAATGAGTGATGATGCTGTGAAGATAAATATTGATGATGAATTTTATGTTATCGGATTATTAATTTAAAACAGATAGTCGCAGGAATTTGTAAAAATTTGACACTTTTACCATCTGGTCAACGAAGAAATGATAGTGGACATGCTCAGTTTGTCAGGTCTGGTCACCGATCCCAACTTCGCCAAGGCTTCGCTGGGCGAGACGGAGTCGGGGATGACAATGTGATGTGAATGTCGACTCGATTGCAACTGAGTGTGATTTTGGATATGATCTAGTAAGATCATGTTTTTTGAATAAAAAAGCAGCAAAAAAGATAAACGTATATGAAACAACATGTTTGGAATATCCTTGCGGAAATAGTGAAAAAACTGGGAGTTGAAGGTGCGGAAATCAATGTCGATTTTCCGGAGAGTGCTTTGCATGGAGAATACACAACAAACATTGCAATGGTTCTTTCGAAGCGTTTGAACGCGAAACCTAGAGTATTAGCACAGAAAATTGTTGACGAAATCAAACTATACCAAAACACATCAGAAGGAGAGTGGATTGACCGTGTCGAAATTGCAGGACCGGGCTTTATAAATCTCTATGTCACAGATGCGTGTTTTGGCAGCGTCATTGAAACTGTGCTAAATGATAAAGAGAAGTTTGGGACAGCGAAAAAGTCAGAAAACGGTTCAGAGTTCATGGGTCATAATGGAAAAAATACTGAGGCTGGAAGAAAAAATAACCCGGAAGAATTTTCCGAAAAAAATGTTCTAAAAAATGTGGATAAAAAGGGGAAAACTTCGTCTGATTCTCTCGACAATGCGGGAAAAGTATCTGATACTGCGTCATCAGCCTTGCGCGGGAAAAATGCTGTTGTCATCCCCGACTCGATCGGGGATCCAGATCAACAAGGCTCTAAAACCGATTCTCACCGGAGTTTATCCCGTATGCGGGACGAGAATGACACAAAGGGTAAAACTATTATGGTGGAATTTGCCCATCCGAATACGCATAAGGCATTCCATATCGGTCATTTACGCAATATCACCACAGGAGAAACAATCGTACGGTTACTTCAAAGTCAGGGGAATCGTGTGATACGCGCCAACTATCAGGGAGATGTTGGTATGCATATTGCAAAATGCCTGTATGCACTGCTGGAGCTGTCTCCATATAAAGATGATGTGGATAAGATGACTGGAATCAATAATCGCGTAGAGTTTTTAGGAAAAGCATACGCCGCAGGAAGCAAGGCGTTTGAAGAAGATGAGACTGCAAAAGGAGTTATAAAAGATCTGAACGCTCTCATCTACGCATCCGCGCAAAAGTACGCGCGTGAAGTCGGCAGAAATCCGGGTACAACCGATTACCTGAATCTTGTGGTCAATCATGTGCATCCGCTGGAGCGGGTGTATGCACTGTGGAAAGAGACTCGACAGTGGAGTTTAGACTACTTTGATACTGTATATACCAGAGTAAATACAACGTTTGATCGGAAGTTTTTTGAGAGTGAATGTTTAAGTGGTGTGGATATAGCGAAAGACGCTGTAAAAAGAAACATACTAGAAGATAGTGATGGGGCTATTATTTTCCGTGGAGAACCCTATGGTCTCGACACTCGCGTGTTTGTAAACAGTCTTGGCTTACCTACATATGAGGCAAAGGAGTTAGCACTCGCTCCCATGGAAGCGACAGAGTTCGGGAAGGTCGACAGGATAATCCATTGTGTGGGACCGGAACAGGCAAGTTTCTTTAAAGTAACATTCAAAGTTGAAGAATTATTGGGGTTTGTAGAACCGGGAGTTCAGCATCATTTGGCCTATGGCTGGGTGAAATTAAAGCATGGAAAGATGAGCTCACGAACGGGCAATGTTGTTCTGGGAGAATGGCTCATAGAAGAGGTGAAGAAAGCAATTTTGGAGATTATGGATGGTAATACTTCGAAACAGATTGATATAGATAGAGACTGTGTAGCTGAAGAATTGGCTATTGCAGCTATAAAATACGCATTCCTCAAGGTATCTACAACACAGGAAATAGCGTTTGATCTGAAAGAATCGATTAATACAAATGGAGACAGCGGACCATATCTAATGTATACATACGCCAGATGTAAGTCAGTTCTACGCAAAGCTGGAGAAGCACAAAATCCAAAACCTAACATTCAAAATAAATCTACAAACAGTGAGGAAAATTCTAAAACTGTTGAAAATTTAAATTTGGAAATTCCTTTGGATTTTGGTACGTTGAGTTTTAACGAGGACGAGCATTTAGTTGCTCGATTACTCATGCAATATCCGGATATTGTAACTGCTGCTGCAAACAATTATGCACCAAATACGCTCTGCACCTATCTATTCCAACTTGCCCAAGCATTTAATGTGTTTTATGGAAAAAATCCTATTGTGGGAGAGCATCATCGATTGGCACTGACGACAGCAACCGCACAAGTCCTCAAAAACGGATTGTATTTGCTTGGCATCAATGTGTTGGAAAAAATGTAACCTTTCAAGGTTGAACCTTACAAGCAAGGTTCAACCTTGATTTGAATTCCTGTTCTTGAGCGGATGTAATAGGGAAAAATTCTTCAGAATTGTTTGCTATACTGTGTTCGCATGAAACCACAGCGTAGAATACATCATCAGATCGATTCCGCCGTCAGATTTACTGGGACGGTATTTTCTTCGTTGTCTGAATCAAAAAAACGTGATACGTATCCCGCCTTCGAAGCTCTCTTTACCAAAATAACTATGCCAAAGCGATATAGAGCATTGGCCATAGCCGCTTTGAAGCAGATGGAGCTTTCTAAAGATCCTTTCCATACTCAAACACATCCAGGGCGAATGGCGCATGACTTGCTGAAATTTTTGCATACAGATCCAAATCTTCTCAACATAATGGATATACGAGCTCTTGTGCTTGCCATTGCGATGCATGATTTATCCCGCGCCATGCAACCACCAACACTGTATGGGGCAATTTACGGACTTATAACAGAAAAAAAATATGCTGCCCCTGTGGCGTTGGAATTTATGAAATCACATGGATTAACGGAAGATCACGATGGTGTGATGATGCGAAAAGTTCTGACTGCCATTGATGAGCATACGCTTGCAAACAGCTTTGATAGACAGTCTCTTGAATCCCAATGGCTATATGGGCTGGATTGCCTTGATGTATTAAGCCGTGGAAGACTGGAAGAGCTGGATGTCTATGCAAAAATGCTTGCAGAATATTGGCTGTTTCGTCCTGTCATGATGTGGTACAAAAACTGGTTTATCGGCGTGGCAAAGGAGTTTCGCTATTACGGCGCACTGATTGAAAAAGAAGCGAAAAAACGGACGCCCGAAGCCATAGAGCACCTGAAGAAACTGCAAAAACGCATGCGAATACCCGGAAAACTGAAGTTTTGATTGACGTACAAAGGTAAAGTTCGTATACTACGGGCCAATTATGGCTGCACTGGAATATGTGTTTTCGACTGATTCACCCAACCACGGTTCAGGTTTGGAACAGTTATCGTTTTGGCACATGCCACAGGATGTGCGGGACTGGAGGCAGGATCATCCGCTTCCGGACATAGTTACCCCTGACTACTTACTGAAGGCTCCTCGTGGTGTCACAACAGTCATGCGGGCCATCGGGCATGCGACACTTGCGCAGAATCTGCGTATTGGAGAACCACAGATGGGCGGGCAAGCAAATGATGAAGTGACAAGAGTCATGGCAGCCATACGACCGGGTTTTATTCAGGTGGATCGTGGATATACGGAATTTCAGGATAACGATGAGACGCAGGCATATGTTATCCCTCTTTTTACAGAGCAGGGGAATATAGAACTTATTGTTCACGCAGGATTTGTCGGGTTTAGTTGGAGAATCAGTGCGGAACACGACCTTGCTTCCGAGTATCCGCAGCTTTGTAGAGCAGTCTGCGATACAGTAGAAGGAAGCGGCAGGCTTGAAAGCGGTAGGAAGGTGCAGGTGACATCACAGACGCTGGAAACGGTAGAACGTGCCCACGGGTTCAATGCCCAAACAGTCGGCAACAAACTTGAAACGTTCTTGGCCAGACTGGTTGATTCGATGGGGGTAAGAATATTTCCGGGCAGTTTGTCTACACCATGGCTCATAGATAGTCATTATGGTTCATTTACTATTGCATCAGAAGATGCAACCATATTTATGAATATTTCCCATGGGTTTTCAACAGGAATTAGGCGTGTAGATATGCAGGCATATCATCAAAATGCACAAGCGACAGCTCTGACACGCGAAGCACATGAGCTGCAACAGGAGCTTTCCCCGTTATTCAACTTATAATGACTATAGGTTTGTTTTTAGCCTCGAATTTTGGTATAATCACGAAATGTCTTTAGAAAAAACTTTTCCAGGTGGTGGCACCGGTTCTGCGGCCGTAACGCGTGCATGCGCGCTCGAACAGACTTTTTTGTATGCTGATGTAGCGCTGCATAGTGTTCTGGATAGGCCAGACGGTGATATCTACAGGCCTTTTTTTGAGCTTTTTGATCTGTTTGATATGGATGCTCGTGACGCACGGCTAACCATTGCCTCATTGCGCCTCATGGAACGTTCAAAAGATCCTCTGCATACAGCTGCGCATCCAAGCTCAATGGCGCGTGATTATCTGAATTTTATCGATGCTGATCCGACTATTAAAACAAAAACAGATGGTGCGATCGTGACGCTTGGGATTGCAATGCATGATCTTTGGTGGTCTCTGCAACGTCCTACAATCGCAGGTGTGGCCTTCGGTTATCTCTATGAAGGAAAATATGCGCCTGTAATAGCAAAAAAAATGATGCTTCGTCATGGATATACTGAAGCTGCAGATGCTGAAAAAATGGGAAAAATACTGACAGTAATAGGCGAACACACACTAACTACACCAAAATCTTCCATTGAGTCACAGTGGTTATATGGACTTGACTGTCTGGAATTGCTGCAACAGCGAAGGATGAAAGATCTGGAAGCGTATTTTCGCGAACTTTCTCAATCATACTTGTTTCGCCCTGCAATGTATCTGTTTAAGGAAGCAATGGAAGCGGGAGCTGAAACATTTGAATATGAAGTGGAAATAATGCGTGCGATTGCTCAGGAACGTGGGCCTGCAGCAAAAAAGATGTTTGCAGAAGTTTTGCAGAATTTAGGGGTATAAGTTTGCATCTTTTGTGTCTGCATATCAGTATTAATTACATGTAGCGGCCTTCATAAACCCCTGTGACAGAGCTTCATCCTCACTGCAAAACCACATATCTCCGTACGCTTCGTCTACAATAACCTGATCATATGTGTCACAGGAGGGGAGATAATATGATTTTATATTGGACCGAAGGTTTCCTTTTATAGAACAGTTGTTTATTGGATCTGTAGATCTACACTCCCGTGAAAAGATTCCAACTGCGGATTTTTTGGCAGTATTTGATGCATTATTTAATAGATTATCATAGTTCGATCCGCTATTAAAATGGCGGGCGAGTCCTTGTGTTACCATCACGCGGTTAAGAAGCGGGTCGAATGTCTTTGTCATATATCCGATCCATCCCGGAATATCTTCTACAATGGCGATCGCAAGCACTCGTCCGTAGGAATCTGTCATTGTTTCCTTGAGGCGGAGATGCCTGTGAAGAGCTATGGATTCCAGTGCTTTTTGCGCCTTTTGAGCCATACAGCGGTCTTTTTCAGGAGCATCGATACTTCGAAGCCTGACACGACGGCCATCTCTCAGTTGTAGTGTATCACCGTCAGGGACGGCTACTACAACAGATCTGTTCCAAATATTCACCAAAAGTACAATATTGAGCAGTAAAGAAAGCGAAATTCCGACACCCACGATCATGCGAATCAAGCCGTGAGATTGTGTTTTTGAGGAGTTCTTCATAGGATTCGGTATGTAGATTTCCTATCGTATACCTAGTGTATCATGTGTATTTTTCTTGATATCATGCCTGCTCCGTAGCGCGGGGTACCGTTACATGATAGCAGAAATATATAAATGTACGGAAAGTGAGTGGTTGCATAAAAATACAATCTTGAATATGAACTATAATGACGCTATAATCCTCCAAATGACTACTGATGCAAAAGGTCCATATCCACTGAATCGCAATCTCTCGCTTGATCTACAGGCGGGTGCAATTCAGGCATTTATTCCTTCACATGAGGCAGGCCAACCTTCAGGAGATAGAATTTCCGGTACGCTCCTGAGCGCTCGTTTTGACGAAGCCCCTATGGGATTATCCTACATCTATCCTGAGTCATCACGTTCCGGATCTGTTGCGATAGATGCGTCTGAGCGTACTACCGGAGTTATATTTGAAGCAACGGAAGCAGTCACCTTTGAAGCTCAAGATGTTAAACCTCTAGCCGTTTTGGAAAAAACTTCACAGGGCATGGTGCTCTATATGCGTCCGACCGAAGATGAATCCCGAAAAATCGTTATGGGAAAAGATGATGATGGGTATTTTGTAGTTGGAAAACTGTTTGCAAGAATGTCCGATTTTGCTTCTAATAAAGCGTTGGCATCGGCGTTTGATGCCATCCAACCTATATCTTCCTATCAAGTGCCCATATCTGCATAAGGGGATCAGATCCGCATGTTTATAAAATATCCGGTGTGCGGTCTGACATGGAATGAGGGTATCGTGCTGTTTTAACGTGTTTCCATACTGCTGACTTTCGGCTGACTTTTGATAGAAATCCAAGAATTCCGGACTCAATGCTCTCCAATATAGCATGAAACGCAACCTGTTTTTGGATACGCTCGAGCATGGTTTTATAGCCTTTGCCACCGTTTTTAAGTGCGCTACTCACCTTTGTGATCGTGGTAAAGCTGACGTTCAGATATTTGGAAATTGCGCGCTGATCATACTCTTTTGTAAGCAGGTAGGCGATACACAGTTTTTTGGGCAACATCACCCGTTCCGTGGGTGTCAGGAAGTCGTAGAGAAGTGCTGTGATATCTTCCGCAGACGTGGCATCTGCTATCACATGAGTGAAAATTTCATAGATTCGTTTTTCTGTATCTTTATTAAGTGAAGGCTTTGAACGTTGGGACATATATTTTATGCTATCATGTACCGTTACATGATAACAAGGTATAAATAGTAAGGGTAAAGGGTAAAGAGGGTGCGGTGTGTAAAGAAAAATTGAGGCGGATATTTTTTGGATTGTCAGGACGACCCGGATAATTTTAAAGCTTAGCTTTGAAATGTTATCGCAGCGTCACGGGGAGGATGTCGATAGTGCAGTGGGCTTTTCTACCCAGTCCGAGATAATGGTCTGTGGTATACGAAAGCTTATGGACAAATGAATATAATGCAAATTTAATTTTGCATAAAAGTGAGCATTTTTGGGGCATATGGATCTTTTCATAAAGAACTCTGAACTCCCAATGGTCTATAGGATCGGTGGAAGGAATCTCTTTATGTTTAATGAACTTGGAGAGTAGCGGCTCCAAGTCCGGATCTTCCATAAAACCGAATTTAACGATAATACTGGTGACCGTGCCGTTTTTCTGTTTTTTTGGCGTCAGTTGTTGTACGTCAAAGCGTTCTTTTGCATGCGGGGTTTTCAAGAGTTCCACGGTCAAAAAGACCAAGTGCTCAGGAAGCATCCCATGTTTTTCGTAAAACAATTGCGCCTGCACAGGGATTTCCTGATCCAGCGATGCAATCGGATATCTGTTTAAAAAGACAACAGTGCGAGGGATATCATGATCGTTATCATTTTGAATCTTCACCAGTTCCTTGACCGTCATACACTTGTAGGCATCAAATGCATGTGCCGTATGTTTGCGACCCCATTGCCAGATCTGGATCACACTAAACATGATCATCCCGACCGTCAGAGGTATATATCCACCTTCAAATAGCTTTAACGTGTTTGCCGTTAAAAATGTCATATCTACTAGAAGAAATGCACCGAAGAACATATATACAAACCAGGTATTCCACTTCCATAGGGTAATGGCGATTGCCATCATAGCAAGAGTGGTAATAAGCATATCTCCTGCAACAGCAAGGCCGTATGCCCCTGCAAGTCTGCTGCTGCTTTGGAATATAAGGACGAGTAATACTGCTCCTATATATAGCATCCAGTTAATAGCAGGTATATAGATTTGACCTTCATGATCCTTATGTGTGTACACTGTCGGGATATATGGAAGAAGTCGCAGTGAAATAGCCTGTTTGGTGAGGGAAAATGCGCCGGAAATCATGGCCTGTGAGGCGATAATTGTGGCACAGGTGGCAAGAATGACTACGGAAGGCAACAGTGCAGGCGGAACCATGCTGTAAAAGACATTATTTGCATTAATTGTACGTTCTGACAGCAAATATGCGCCTTGACCGAAATAATTAAGCACGAGTGCAGGATAGGCGATAGCATACCAGGAAATGCGGATTGGGAGCCTCCCGAAATGTCCCATATCAGCAAACATAGCCTCACCACCTGTGATAACCAACATGACACTTCCCATGGTAAGTAAAATGGTGTGAAGGGAATGGGACATAAAAAACTGAATCGCATTCATTGGGTTTATTGCTGTTAGAATTTTTGGTGACTGTACTAATGAAGAGATTCCCAACGAACCAAGCGTAAAGAACCACAGCAGCATGATCGGCCCGAACAACTTCCCGATCATATTTGTCCCTTTGTATTGAATAGCAAATAGCCCCGTAAGGATGCCGATGGTGATCGGAACGATCCAGGCGGAGAGCGTGGGGGTAATAAGCTTTAATCCTTCCACCGCGGAAATCACGCTGATTGCAGGAGTAATAATACCATCTCCATATAATAATCCGGACCCAAACACCAAGAACAATAACAGTACAGTGGGCTTTTTGGCAAACGATAATATTTGGCTATAGAGTGCGTACACACCGCCTTCGCCCTGATCATCTGCCCGCATGACGAAAAAGACGTATTTGAAGGCTATAATAAGTGTCAGTGCCCAGAATATAAGGCTAATTGCGCCTACAACATCCTGTTGTGTGTGACGTGCGAGCGCATGACCAAAAAACAGTTCGTTGATTGCGTAGAGTGGGGATGTTCCTATATCTCCAAATACCACGCCTAACGCACCGAGTGCAAGAATGATTGTCGTTCCAAGTGATGTGTTGCGAGGCGCGTCAGAATGTGATGATGAACTTGACATGTTGTATAAAATGCAACAGCAGGTTTAAAATAGTGTGTGTATTATGCAAAAAGCCTGTATTGATTGCAAGAGGGGAAAAGAGTATTTGTAATGTATAATACTAAATACGTTTCAAGATCGCATATCATGGTGGAAATTATGCCTAAAATATGATACTATAGGCAATTCCTCCTTTACCTTTGAGTGTTGTTTGTGAAGGAGTACAATATCATTATGAGAGACCTGACCCGAGCAAATGAACTGATGGCAGCAATTGCTGCGAAAGAACCGCGCATTACGGCTATTACGCCTGCAGACTTTGATTTATTTCAATCATTCTTCGAGAAAGAACCGCATACATACGGAAATAGCTGGACATATATCACTCAGGGTATGTACGGTATAGGGCCACATAAACTTGGATATAAATATTTTGATGGGCAAAACCTCTCTGCTATTACAACCTATCCCCGAGTAGAAGATCCGGATATGCAGGTGCTCTTTTGGATCCGTCCTATGGGAAAAACAATAATTCCGGCGTTGTTTGATATCTCAAAAAAAGTACAGTCAGATTTGAATTTAAACGTGTATGCAAAGAAACTATTCGTAGAGCAATACAATGAACTAGTTAACTTGGGATTTCATGATGTTTCAACGTTTCCCTGGCACGCAATCTATCCGATGGAAGATGATACTTTCCCTGAACAAATATATGATGTGGAACATACTATAGATCTTGCAGAACATTCCGTAAAAGGAACAAAAATACGACGATCACATAGGTATTATAAATCCATTCAAAAACAATCTGAAGTAACGCATCTATCTTCTGAAGGACGGGGCGAAGAAGTCATTGGGATAATAGACAGTTTCTTTACCAATGATCCGAAAGTTAAATCTGTTAATATTTCGAATCCCTTTGACTATTATGGATTAACCATCCGTAATCCAAAGGCTCGCATGTATGGTCAGATCTATTATTTTAAAGAAAAGCCTATCAGTTTCTATTGTATAGAGAAACAAGCCGGCAATTATGCTTCGCAATATGCGACATTATCTCTACGCGAAGATTCAAATCATATTGTTGACTTTATGATGTTTGATATTTTTTACACGCTGCGATCTGAAGGCATATCTAAACTGAATCTGGGTGGATCAGAAACAAAGACACTCGATGAGTTTAAGAAAAAATATCAGCCGGTTGCGGAACAGCAGATGTATTGGGCTGCCCTTACTATTTAGTTGGCTCGGGCAACAGATTCCATGTAATCTCAAAAAGAGTCCGGGCATTTATATATAAATCTTCATTTATGATCATGAGCCCGTTTAATTTATTTTCCGATCCGGAAATCATGGCTATTTTCCCATCAAAAATCATATAGTCAAACGTGCTCAGTTTTGAATTCTGTGGGATATACTTATAAAAATAATTATGAGGGTCCGTGGTCTTTAAATATTCTTTGGATTTTGGTGAATCTTCTATGATTTCCCACATTTTTAGTTGTTTTAATCGGGATGTCTCAGGAAACATAGCAGGGTTTTCCGGAAATACAGAACTGATAGCCTGAATGTTAACATATGATCTGAGTTCTTTTGACTTTAATACTTCTCTATAAATAGCACGAATACCTTGGAGTCCTTCAAAATGCTTTACGTCGAAATGTGTCTCGGATGCATTTGTGTTCGGCATTAATCCCGTAAGTATCGGCAACGTTCCTGTGAACTGTTCATGAAGTGATTTGACCTCTTTTTCCTTGCGTTCAATGAGGTATTGCAATGCTTCAGGCGGTTGTGCCGTGAGCTCTCTGGATCGGCCTTCTTTGACATGAGTGATGAGCCCTTTATCTATAAGCCCCTGAATAGTGAAGTGAGCTGTGACGCGATTCATCTCCAGCGTTCGTGCGATTTCTGATACGGAGCACCTGCCGATTTCAAGCAGTTTGACGTAAATGTTTACTTCTGTCTCTGTCAGGCCTAGGTTT